>DRKH01000351.1 GCA_011051825.1 Desulfobulbus sp. | reverse complement strand
GACATATCCATATAAAAAAAGGCGGAGCATCAGCTCCGCCTTTTTTTACTGCTTTTTCAATGTCGGATCAATAGGATCAGGGCGCAATACCCATCTCTTTTTCTTTCTCGTGTACAGCCAGTCGGGTCTTAATGGCCGTATCCGGGATCAGCGACATGGAGTCGATACCAAGCTCGACCAGGAAGGTGGCAAACTCGGGGAAATCCGAGGGTCCCTGGCCGCAGATGCCGATTTTTTTACCGCGCCGTTTGGCGGTCTTGATGACCATCCGGATCATATCCTTAACCGCATCATCACGCTCATCGGCAATACCGGCAATCAGTCCGGAATCACGGTCAAGGCCGTAGGTCAGCTGGGTCAGGTCATTGGAACCGATGGAAAAACCGTCAAAGATGTCGGCAAAGGCGTCGGCGGAGATGACGTTTGAGGGGATCTCGCACATAACATAGAGCTCCAGGCCGTTTTCACCCTGGACCAGACCACAGTCACGCATAACTTCAACAACCTTCTTGCCCTCTTCAGGGGTTCGGCAGAAGGGCACCATCAGCTTGATGTTATTGAGCCCCATGTCATTGCGCGCTTTCAGCAATCCCTGGCACTCGAGCTCAAAAGCGGGCCGATACTTGGGATCGTAATAACGGGAAGCACCACGCCAGCCGATCATCGGGTTCTCCTCTTCCGGCTCATACAGGGTGCCGCCGGCCAGATTGGCATACTCGTTACTCTTGAAATCGGAAAGCCGGACAATGACATCCTTGGGATAGAAACCGGCGGCAATACGGCCGACGCCTTCAGCTACCTTGTCAATGAAGAACTGTTTTTTATCTTCATAGGCACCGGTCTTGGCGTCGATCTGAGCGACGATCTCCTTTTTCTCAGGATCATCGGACTTTTTGAGTTCTTCGTAATTGTACAGGGCCAGGGGATGAAGACCGATGTGGGAGTTGATGATAAATTCCTCACGGGCCAGTCCCACACCATCGTTGGGAATCTGACTCTCGGTAAAGGCCTTTTCCGGGATGGCCAGATTCATCATGATTTTTGTTTTAGTCTCCGGCAGGTTGCCGAGGTCTGTTTTTTCAACCTCAAAGTCAAGCAGGCCGTCATAGACATAACCGGTTTCGCCTTCGGCCGAGGAGGCGGTGACCTTTTGGCCGGTCTTGATCTTCTCGGAACCGTCACCGGTGCCGATGACACAGGGAATACCGAGTTCACGGGAGATAATGGCGGCATGACAGGTCCGGCCGCCGCGATTGGTGATAATGGCGCCGGCGATTTTCATGATCGGTTCCCAGTCTGGATCGGTCATATCGGTGACCAGTACCTCGCCCTTTTTAAAGGTGGAGATATCTTTAACGTCTTCAATGCAATGAGCAACACCCTGGCCGATCTTGGTGCCGACGGCCAGTCCTTCGACGATAACCTCGCCTTTTTCCTTGAGCTTGTAGGTTTCCATCACTCCTTTATTGGCCTGGGAATGAACGGTTTCGGGACGTGCCTGAACGATGAACAGGCCTCCGGTTCCGACGTTGACACCGTCGCCGTCCTTGGCCCACTCGATATCCATGCCCTTGCCGTAATGATCCTCGATAATGCAGGCCCATTTAGCCAGTTGCAGGATCTCGTCATCGTTGATGACGTAAGATTTACGTTCTTCCTCGGTGGTATCGATATTCTTGACCGGTTCATCGGTTGACGAGTCATTATCATAAATCATCTTGATTTCTTTAGACCCGACCTTCTTACCGACAATGGGACGTTTCCCCTCCTTGAGGGTCGGTTTGAACACATAGTACTCGTCGGGGTTGACTGCCCCCTGGACCACATTCTCGCCCAGGCCCCAGGCCCCGGTGATAAAAACGGCATCTTCAAACCCGGACTCGGTATCAATGGAGAACAGAACACCGGAAGAGGCGGAATCGGAACGAACCATTTTCTGGATGGTGATGGAAAGGTAGACATCAAACTGGCCAAACCCCTGGTGCTGACGATAAGAGATCGCCCGGTTGGTAAAAAGAGAGGCAAAACATTTCCGACAGTTTTCGATAATGTTTTCGTAGCCGTGAATATTAAGATAGGTTTCCTGCTGACCGGCAAAAGAGGCATCGGGCAGGTCCTCGGCCGTGGCGGACGAACGGACAGCAACATCGACATTTTCACCATAGGTGGCCTCCATCTTCCGGTAGGCCTCAATGATGGCATCACGCAGGGTATCCGGAAACTCGGCCGTACGGATAATGTCACGACATTTCTCACCGCGTTCGGCCAGGTTATGCATGTCCTCAATATCCAGGTCGGCAAGCACGTCCCGGATCTGCTGCTCAACACCGGCCTCTTTCAACAGATAGCGATAGGCATAGGCGGTAATGGCAAATCCATGGGGAACAGCAACACCCTTAGCGGTCAAATGCTGATACATTTCACCAAGTGAGGCATTTTTTCCGCCCACCAGGGGTACATCATCAATGCCGATTTCATCAAACCAGAGGATTAACTTCTCATCGTGCGCTTGTCCCATGTTTTTCTCCATTGCAGGTAACAGTTTTTTTAAAAGCTAACGGACGAATGCCGCATTTCTTGTTCAGGGTAAACATTTCCTGTTTATCGTAAGCCTATATTAGTAAAAAATTTTTCGCTTTCGGTCAACCCAAACCATCATTATTGGGATTGAATTGCAGGGATTCGACCTGTTCCCGACCAAGCTTATACCGAAACGGCCTGCAGCACAAAGGCTTTTTCTCCAGGTGATTATTGCCAACCAATCCGCAAAGGGCTATAGTCGCAACCGGAACACACCAAGCCTTGAAAGCGGCCGGAGGTAAAAAGTATGCATTCCTGCTTGCTGAAATGAGACTTCTTACTTAGAGTACCTTTTATCAATTCACGGTAAGAGTTCACCGGCCCTACGGAGTCTTTGCTTACCTCTTCGTCCGAACTGACCGGTTCCATGGATGGGCTGGTGTCAGGGTCTGTTTGAACGAATCCGGGGTACCGGCAACCTCTTACAGAACCGGGAATTGTTGTATTACGTACCCATGGCAACCTGTTACAATGCGCAAGGCAGGACCGGCGGCGGGTATATCTATCTGCTGCCGACAACAGAGAAACAATCCAAGAGAGTGGTATTATGTGGGAATATACAGATAAGGTCCAGCAGCATTTCATGAATCCGCACAATGTCGGTGAGCTGGAGAATCCCAGCGGCACCGGCGACGTAGGCTCCCTGTCCTGTGGAGACGCCCTGAAACTGACCATCCAGGTTGACGACAACGGCATTATCACCGATGCAAAATTCAAAACCTTCGGCTGCGCCTCCGCTATTGCCTCCTCCTCGGTCCTGACCGAGATCATCAAGGGTATGCCCATTGAGGAAGCGGCCAAACTCACCAACGAGGATATTGCCGAAGCCCTGGGCGGTCTGCCCAAGGAGAAGATGCACTGCTCGGTCATGGGACGTGAGGCCCTGGAAGCTGCCATTGCCGATTACAGAGGGGTTATCCTGCCCATGGCCGAGGGCGAGGTGGTCTGCGAGTGTTTCGGCGTCACCGACCTTGAAATTATTCGGGCGATTCAGGAATCCGACCTCCGTTCGGTGGAAGAAATCACCAACTTTACCAAAGCAGGCGGCGGTTGCGGTAAATGCGAAGACCGGCTGCGGGAAATCCTTCGCCAGACGGTGGAAGGGCTGGCCGCGGAAAAAATCAAACCCGCCAAGCCCCAGCGCATGACCACTCTACAGAAAATCAAAAAGATCGAAGACGTATTGGAAAGAGAAATCAGACCGACCCTGAAAAAAGACGGCGGCGACATTGAACTTGTGGACGTGGATGGTGATTTTGTGACCGTTTCCCTGCGCGGCGCCTGTTCCGGCTGCCAGTCGTCCCGGACCACATTGAAAGAATATGTGGAAAAGAAATTACGCGAACAGGTAGTCGACAGCCTGATCGTTGAGGAGGACAAATAATGGACTGCGGCAGCGACAAAGTAATCTACATGGACAACAATGCCACCACCCGGATTGCGCCGGAGGTGGTCGATGCCATGATGCCCTTTCTCACCGACTGTTACGGCAACCCCTCTTCCATGCACACCTTCGGCGGCCAGGTCGGCAGAGCCATTGAAGAGGCCAGAGAACAGATCGGCAACCTGATCGGGGCCGATCCCACGGAAATCGTCTTTACCAGCTGCGGTACGGAAAGTGATTCCACGGCCATCCTGTCCGCCCTGCAGACCCTCCCCGAACAGCGGCACGTACTGACAACCAGAGTGGAACATCCGGCGGTCAAGAGCCTCTGCGAAAACCTGGGACAGCTCACCGGCCATAAACACAGGGTCACACGCCTTATGGTTGAGGCCGACGGCACCCTGGACATGGATCGCTACCGGGAGGCACTGAGTGAAGACACGGCCATTGTCTCGGTCATGTGGGCCAACAATGAAACCGGGGTGATCTTTCCGGTGGAAGAGCTGGCGGCCATGGCCAGGGAACGGGGCATTCTCTTTCATACCGATGCGGTTCAGGCCGTGGGTAAGATCCCCATCAATCTGAAAGAAAACCAGATTGATTTCCTGTCCCTGTCCGGTCATAAGCTGCATGCACCCAAAGGCGTCGGCGTCCTCTATGTCCGCAAGGGGACCCCTTTTGTACCCTTTTTAAACGGCGGCCACCAGGAGGGCGGGCGCAGGGGTGGTACGGAAAACGTCGCCTCCATTATCGGTCTCGGACGGGCCTGTGAGCTGGCAGCGGAGAATATGGCCGAGGAAAACTCCCGGGTCAAGGCGCTGCGGGATAAGCTGGAAAAGGGCCTGCTCGCCTCCATCCCCAAGTCTATTCTCAACGGCCACCCGACCGAACGGCTGCCAAACACCACCAACGTCAGTTTTGAGTACGTGGAGGGCGAGGCCATCCTGCTGCACATGAATCAATACAATATCTGTGCATCATCGGGGTCTGCCTGCACCTCGGGTTCACTTGAACCGTCTCATGTTCTTCGGGCCATGGGAGTACCGTTCACCGCCGCCCACGGTTCGATCCGGTTCAGCCTCTCCACCTACAACACCGAAGAAGAAGTGGATTTTGTCCTCGACAAGATGCCGGCGATCATTGCCAACCTGCGGGCGATGTCCCCGTTCTGGAAGGATGAGGAGTAGCACCCACGACAACATTGAACCACGGATGGACACGGATAAACCTCCATGCCCTGACCAGGTAAGCGTAGACTTCGAACGGTGAAAATGTTTTTATTATGGAGCACTCATTTACCCGTAGAGCGGGCGGGCAACCTCGTTTTGAAACCAAAGGTTAATATGTTTCACCGCAGAGCGGTATAACAGGAATACTCTGGCAGCACCGCTCTGCGGTGCTGCGTTGCATCCAGGCGCTCCGCGCCAATTTACAGATAAACCAGCATGGCTGGACCAGATTTTTAACGTCACAGCCACAACGAACGGTGAAAATAGTCTGTAACGGCAGTGCGCTGTGGGCTATTTTCAGATAAAAAAAAGTCCTGCTTATGCACAAAGCTCAGCTTTTCCCAAATCAGACTGAGGATTGTGGGTAATCAGAAAAAAATAGCACCATTTCTATAAAAACGACCCCTTAGTTTGCCTGCTGAACCGTTACAAAAAAACCAGTGTGTATCCGTACTCTACCGTGGTTCTTTAACTTTCAGCTCAACGTACGCGGAGGAAAGAAATGAAGGTTGTAACGCCCTCTTTTGAAGTTCTGGACAATCTCGACACGGAAAGCCTTGCCGTCCGTATCGAATTTTGCGGCCGCATCTGTTACAAGAGCGAGGATAAAATCGATCGGGAATCGGCCCTGCCCTTTGTCTCCAAAATGGCGGAACACGGCCATAACTCCGTACTTGAGATGGGTGTTGTCACCCTGGAGGTCGACTGCATAAATGAGAATCAGCTAACGGAGCTGTTCCTGACCCAGCCCCGCTACCTGCAGATCAACCGCGACCGTAACCGGCTGCTGGTAACCGGCAGTGTCCGGGCCTTCCGGGAGCTGCTCATGTTTCACCCCGACTGTGCGGTGGTTGATGCCATGTGTGCCCATCTCAACAAACGCCATCCCTATTTTTTCAGCACCATCCTGCCGAAAAACGGTTTCAGCGCTGACGGGTCAATCAGAGTCCGTAAGGTGCAACTTGATGAGGTCGACCAACTCCCTGCCGACAAGCTGCTCAAACATCGTCACATTGCGGTCAAGTTCATTGTCAACCGGGCCATCACCCATGAAATAGTCCGCCACCGGCCCTGCTCGTTCCTCCAGGAAAGTCAACGTTACTGCCGGTACAGTGATGACAAGTTCGGTTCCGAGGTCACCTTTATCAAGCCCATGTTCTTTAAAGAGGACAGCCCGGAATACGAGATCTGGAGAAAGGCCATGCTCGACACCGAGCAAATGTACCTGCAGCTCCTGGAAACCTCCACTCCCCAGGCGGCCCGCACCGTTCTCCCCAACTCATGCAAGACCGAGCTGATCGTCTATGCCAATCTGGCCGAATGGTCGCATATCTTCAAACTCCGCTCAACCAAGGCCGCAGAGCCCTCCATGCGCGAGGTTATCCTTCCTCTGCAGGAGGATTTTTCACAGCGTTTCCCTGCCGTGTTTTCCTGACCTGTCATTTATAAATTCCATCTGTTTTCCCGAAGTTATTGATTACCGGATCCTGCCGGGTGCCGGTATTCATTGACATCCGCATCCGAACATGCTAAGTTGGCGTGATTATCAAATTTTTTTTGGTGAAGGTTTCGGGATGCAGTGTTTGAAATATATGCAACCTCGACTTTCATCGCTTGTTATGGCTGTCAAACATGGTCCAGCCATGCTGGTTAGCACAGGAGTCTTCCTGGGCTGTCTTGTTTGTGTTCACACCCATTTATCTAGAAAAATTGAAGGAGGACCCTATGGTACTGGATCCCACCAAGCACGCGGACTGGGAAATTGCAGAAGAGGCGGAAAGCCGGATGAAAACAGTGTACGAGCTCGGAGAACAGCTCGGCCTGGAAAAAGAAGAACTGCTGCCCCATGGTCATTATCTGGCCAAACTTGATTACCGTAAAATTCTCGACCGACTCAAAGACAAGCCGGACGGCAAATACGTCGATGTAACCGCTATCTCCCCTACCCCGCTGGGCGAGGGAAAATCCACCTGCGCCATGGGTCTGGTTCAGGGACTTGGTAAACGCGGTAAATCCGTTGTCGGTGCCATTCGTCAGCCTTCAGGCGGCCCGACCATGAATATCAAGGGCTCCGCCGCCGGCGGCGGCCTGGCCCAGTGTATACCGCTGACCCCTTTTTCTCTGGGCATGACCGGTGATATCAACGCCATTATGAATGCCCATAACTTAGGCATGGTTGCACTCAGCGCCCGCATGCAGCACGAGAACAACTACACCGATGAACAGCTGGCCATGCGCAACTTGAAGCGTCTTGATATCCATCCCAAGAAGGTGGAATTCAGATGGATCATGGATTTCTGCGCCCAGGCCCTGCGCAACATTACCCAGGGGATCGGCGGCAAGATGGACGGCATGACCATGCAGTCCGGCTTTAACATCGCGGTCAGCTCCGAGATCATGGCCATCCTCTCCATTGCCAACGACCTCAAAGATATGCGCGAGCGTATCGGCAAAATCGTTGTCGCCTATGACAAGCAGGATCGCCCGATCACCACGGCTGACCTGGAAGTCGACGGCGCCATGACCGCCTGGATGGTTGATGCCGTCAACCCGAACATGATGCAGACCCTGGAAGGCCAGCCGGTTATCGTTCATGCCGGTCCCTTTGCCAATATCGCCATCGGTCAGTCTTCGGTCATTGCCGACCGGGTTGCCTTGAAACTTGCTGACTACAACGTCACCGAATCCGGTTTCGGCGCGGATATCGGCTTTGAGAAGTTCTGGAACCTCAAGTGCCGCTACTCCGGCCTCAAACCGAACTGTGCCGTTGTTGTTGCCACCATCCGGGCTCTCAAGTGTCACGGTGGTGCACCGATTCCGGTTCCAGGCAAGCCCATGCCCAAAGAGTATGATGGTGAAAACGTGGGCTGGGTTGAAAAGGGTTGCGCCAACCTCATCCACCACATTGAGACCGTTAAAAAGGCCGGAATCAATCCGGTGGTCTGTATCAATGCCTTCTACACCGACACCGACAATGAAATTGCTGCGGTTCGCCGTCTGTCGGAGGCTGCCGGAGCCAGGGTTGCCCTGTCTCGCCACTGGCAGTATGGTGGTGAAGGAGCACTTGAATTTGCCGACGCTGTTGCCGATGCCTGTGAAGAGCCCAACGACTTCAAGTTCCTCTATGACCTTGACACACCACTGTCCAAGCGTATCGAACTGATCGTCAAGGAGGTTTACGGCGGTGACGGTGTCAGCTACTCACCCGAGGCGGCTGCCAAGCTCAAACGTATTGAGGCGGATCCGGAAATGAAGGAAATGACCACCTGTATGGTCAAGACTCATCTCTCCCTGTCCCATGATCCAACCCTCAAGGGTACACCCAAGGGCTGGACCCTGCCCATCCGCGACATCCTCACCTACAAGGGTGCGGGCTTTGTCGTGCCGGTGGCCGGGGCCATCAGCCTGATGCCTGGCACAGCCTCTGATCCGGCCTATCGCCGGATTGATGTCGACGTTGAAACCGGTAAGGTTAAAGGCGTCTTTTAATCGGGTCCCCTTTTAAGCGGTGTAACTGCTCAACCGATTTAAACTGCTTAAACGGTTTAAACGGCTTGAACGGCTTGAACGGTTTAACCGGCTTGAACAGTTAAAGGTTTAAACCCTTTTTTCCACCAAACCGGGTCAAAAGCACACTGTGCTTTTGACCCGGTTTCTTTTTTATAGTATCATGGTATTTAGAAGCATTATCCTTCACCGCCAAAGAACAGGAAAATACCCGCACGCACCATGGTAAAAAAAACAACAGCCAAAAAAAACACCGGCCACAGAAGCTCCATAAAGCGGACGGTAAAAGACCAGTCCGGTGCAGGTAAATTCAAAATCGGCGAAATCCTGCAGAAGGCCGGGTACATTACTGTAAATCAGTTTGAAGAGGCCAAGAAGATCCATAAAAAGACCGGTGAGCGTCTTGGCCGGATCCTGCTGGAAAACGGCACCCTTGAACGGGACACCATTGCCAACTTTCTCAGCCGGATGCACAACTATACCCTGGTATCCATTGACCAGGAACCTCCGAGCCAGGAAGCCCTGGATCTGCTACCCTACGAGACCGCCAAACGGTTCCTTGCCTTACCCCTGCGCATGGCCGGGAACACCCTCCAGATCACCATGGCCGAGCCCACCGACCACATTGAGGTCGAAGAGCTTCAGGACATCGTCAACATGGGCCTTGATGTCTGTGTTTCCACGGCCCGTGACATCATCGATGCCTATAAAAAATATTACAAAATTGACGAGGAGGAATACAGATCCTTTTTTACTTTCAAAGATGAATGTTCGGATGAGGAAGAGATTACCCAGGTCGAAGATTTCGGTGCCCTGGTTTCCGACGCGGCCGAAGATTTTGAAATTGAAAGCGGGAGTGAGGATGAAAGTGCCTTTGATCAGTTTTCCGCCTCGGATGCCCCGATCATCAAGCTGGTCAACGGAATCCTGGTTAAAGCCGTGCAGGAAGGGGTCAGTGATATCCATATTGAACCCTTTGAAAAGACCATGCAGGTCAGG
>DRKH01000350.1 GCA_011051825.1 Desulfobulbus sp. | reverse complement strand
GCCGCCGTTTGCGGCATTTCTCTGCGTAGCACTTCCGCTATGGCCTCGCCAAGAGTGTTGACGGCAAGACGGGCGCAGTGCATGTGATCGTCCGGAAGTCCGCCAAAAACGTTTTTAATGTCCTCGGGCTCAATTTCCAGTGCCTGCTCCAGGGTTTTCTGTTGGGCTAATTCACTGACCACGCTGGCGCATGCCTTGGTAAAGACACATCCTTCCGGAGCCACACGAATTTTTTCAATAACACCGTCATGCACTTTCAAATCTATTCGCATGGAGTCTCCGCATTTTCCGGTCAGGCAGCTGGAACCGTCCGGTTCGGTGATGGTACCTACATTCCTTGGTTGGTTGGCATGCGATAAAAACGCCTGGCCAAGCTGAGTTATTGCTGTTTCATCATGGTTCGACATGGCGTGTAACTCTATGTGGTATTCTGTCGGAAACCAGTCTCCGTCCCCTTCTTATGAGACGTAGACTGGTTCCGGATTATGGTTATTACCTGAAGCCGTGAGCGTTCATCCGTGCCGCAGCTGAAAGTGATGGAAGCTGGTAACTATAGTCGGCTATGCTGCTTGCTTTCAGCGCTTTCAGCTGTGGTGCGGATAAACGCCCCGAAGGGCGCGTCAGGGTGAATTGTGTTCGGAAAGTTGCAGTTTTATTATTATCTTTAAATACAATGGATTACGACTGCCAAGCAATGCTTTGCGTCACGGATTCAGGTATTAAGGATAACAACTGACACGGCTTATTGTTGGCCGCCTCCGCCACCGCAGGTGAAGTCCTGGGTGAACTGCTGCAGGTTGCCGCCTAGAAAGGCCTCGACCGCGGCCCCTACAGTAGGTGCGTTGTCGGCATAGTACACATCGATACTTACCTGGTTAAAACCCATGAGCGGACGCATGCCCATGCCACTGGCAAGCAGTATTTTAACGCCGTTATCGGCAAGATGCTGGACCGGTGCCATGCAGCCACCCTGCTGATGGGGCATGCTGGGTAAGGTGCGAACCTCTTGCACCTGGCCGTCAGCGACTTCTACGACAGTGTACAGGTCACAATGACCGAAATGTGCGCCAAAAGCGGCTTCCATACCACCGGGATGTGTTGAAGGGATACCAATAAGCATTGCTTCGTTCTCCTTTGTTTGCTGATTGTTATGGGGTTTGAGTTTTCAGGTAAGGGCTCACTTAACAATAACTACGCATTCTGAGGCGCACTCTGAACATTTAGAAAAGCAATCTTCAATTATGCAATCCGCAGGCGTATCCCTGCTACGCCTGCGGTTGCATGCAATAATCAGATCACTTCTCTAAATGCCCACATTTCACCTCACCTCTATGAATTTATTTTTGAGTGAACCCTGAAGGCGACCGCATAGCCGCGTTCCTTACCCTGCAAATTGCTCTAT
Source organism: Desulfobulbus sp. (assembly GCA_011051825.1). Classification (GTDB taxonomy): domain Bacteria; phylum Desulfobacterota; class Desulfobulbia; order Desulfobulbales; family Desulfobulbaceae; genus DRLX01. The sequence continues at coordinate 6,884 of DRKH01000350.1, read as the reverse complement.
CTTTTTCCATGCCTGCCTGATGCTTTTGCCGATCTCTGTTTCCCCAAGCTCGGTGACCGCGCGTGCTTTGACCATGGCCTCTGTAATCACCGGATCATGCGGCAGCTGCGCCAGAAGCGGATAGTCTTTTTCTCGGCAATACTGTTCTATGATTCGTGCCTCGTCGGGGTTGATATCGGCTTTGTTAATAATGACACCTGCCCGGATGCGAAAATGGTCGCACAGCGTAGCCACACGTTCCAGGTCGTGGCGGCCGGATGGCGTAGGTTCAGTAACAAGGACCGCACAATGCGCCCCGGAAAGGGAGCTGATGACTGGGCAGCCGACGCCCGGTGCGCCGTCACTGAGGATGAGGTCGATATTGTTTTCCAGGGCAATTTTTCTTGCCTCCTGACGCAGAAGAGTGACCAGCCGCCCGGAATTCTCTTCACCCGGAAAAAGCTGTGCATGCACCATGGTGCCGAATCGTGTTGATGAGCGATACCAGGTCCCGCAATACTTCTCCGGAAACAGGATGGTCTGTTCCGGGCAGAAGGCGACACAGACCTTGCAGCCTTCACAGCGAAGCGTGTCAACGGAATACACGCCATCTCTTTGGCTGATGGCATTGAATCGACACATCTCTTCGCATGTTCCACAGCCGGTGCAGCCGTCCTGCTCTATTTGAGCTTCATTACCGGCATGGAATTCCATTACCCGCTCGTGTCGGGGCTGGAGGAGAAGGTGCAGGTCCGGTGTGTCCACGTCCAGGTCGCAAATGATTTTATTGTCGGCAAGGTGCGCAAACGCCGCTGTCAGTGAGGTCTTGCCGGTGCCTCCCTTGCCGCTGATGATAAGTATCTCACGCATGGTCCACCTCTTTCGGGGGAGTGGTGCTGCCAAGGGCACGTATTTTTTCGCGCAGGGAGGAAAAGATGGCCTTCAGTTCCCCGGAGACATCGGTTATTATGCGTCCCTGCGAATAGGCTTCGGCAATGGAACGGTCAAAGGGGATTTCGGCCAGGAGCGGGATATTCTTCTCCCTGCAGAAATCATAGATGTGGCGGGTACCCAGACCGGCCCGGTTGATGACAGCCCCCATGGGCTTGCCAAGGGGAGAAAAGGACTTCCAGGCCAGCTTGAAATCGTACAGTCCAAATGGGGTGGCATCGGTGACCAGTACAATGACGTCACTGTCGATAACCGATGCGATGGCGGGACAACTTACACCGGGAGGTGCGTCGACGATGACATCCTGCTTCGTCTCCCGGATGGTTTTCAGCGCCCGTTTTTTGACCTGTTCAATGAAAGGCGGGCTCATTGCTTCACCAACACGCAGTGTCCCCATGAGGAAGTTGATTTTTCCTGCCCGGCTCTGGTACATAACGCCCAGTTCACGTTTGCCGGGCCGGAGTGCATGCTGCTCGCAGATGGCAATGCAACCGCCGCAGCCGTGGCACATGTCCGGATACAGGGTCAGACTGGAAATCATGATGGACAGGGCTTTGAACTGACATAGCTCCACACAGTCTCTACATAATGTGCATTTATCCGCATTCAGCTCCGGTACTTCCATCCAGGCCTTGATCGGTGGCGCGGGTTCCGGATGGAGGAAAAGATGCAGGTTCGGTTCCTCGACATCAAGGTCCACCGCAAGCAATGGGGCGTCCCATACGGCGCTGAGAGAGGCGGTAACCGTGGTTTTACCGGTTCCGCCTTTACCGCTGGCAACGGATATGATCATTCTCTTTCTCCAGTTTTTGTACAGGGTGTCCTGGGCATGCCCTGAATAATCGTATTTCGGAATTTTTGCTTATTTTGCCCGGCAACAGGCCCGTGATCAATTACGAGCAATCGGGCTTACGGTTACCGATTCGGTTTGTCGGCAATGGGGATCTCTCCGTTGTTGAATTTTTCGACAGCCTCGCGGACCGTCATATTGTCGCAATCCTGTCCGATCTTGATGCCGCCTGCGGTCAGCGCCTGAAAGGCCTTGGGACCGATGTAGCCGCTGAGCACAACTTCGGCACCGGCACCGGCAACGATTTCAGCTGCCTGAATACCGGCTCCCTGGCCCCTGGTCTGGCTTGCGCCATTGTCGATATACTTCGCTTCCATGGTGTCGGGATCAACAAGAAGAAATCCTCCGGCACGACCAAATCGGGAGTCGACCAGGTCGTCAAGTGAGGGGCCTTCGCTGGATACGGCTATCTTTTTCATTGTATTTTCTCCTGGTTGTATCAGCAGGGCATCGGTTTTGCCGGTGCCTGTCTGGTTAATGAACCTGTTGCTTCCTGTGGATGGGTCTTGATCGGCGTTGCAGTTCATCTTGAAATCTCCACCTTCAATACGAATGGCCATGCCTTCGGTAATGGCTTCTGCAACGATCCTTCGGGCCTGGGCGAGGATCCGGCCAAAGGTATGTCGGGATACTTTCATCTGCCCGGCAGCGGTAATGAGGTCCAGCCTTTCGACGTCCACCAGTCGCATGGCCTCTGCCCCTTCAATGGTCAGGTACACCTCGGTCAGTTCGGTCAGAGGGATACCGCGTGGTTTGAAATAACGAACCCGCGGCATGCGGGCCACGTGTCTGCATTTTTTAGGGCGTGGCATGTTCTCTCTCTTTTTTTTAGTTTTGCTCAATTGAGCGAAAAGATATGAGCGATCCGTGCTCTTGTCAAGGAAAACTCTTGTCAAGGATAAAGAAAGGGGCCGCAGAAGAATCTTCTGCGGCCCCGGCGGGAAAAAAATTTCCGGTTTGTGTTATGTGAGCAGGCTATCTGTTTCCAAGGCGTTTTCTGTTGCCGCATCCAGAGTTCTGTTCACGTCCTTTTCTGCCGCAGCCCATGCCGGCGCCACGACAGTTATTCCGGCTTGTGGTTGGCTCGCTGTTGCCGATTTCAATCACATTTTTTCTTCCGGCAGCGCACCGTCCTGCGCCTCTTCCCGTCATTGACCCTTGTCCTTTTGGTCCTGTTCCGTTCATTCCCGGCATGATAAACCTCCTGTTGGTAGATTTTGTTCTTCAAGTGTAAGCGATCACGGGGTTTGTAACCTCGTGTTTTCGCAAGGTTGTAACTGTAAATTGTTTCAGGTGTCACAGCCGGGTTCCGTTGTCGATCTGCAGGGGAACCGGTTGTTGTTGGCCTGTGGTTGCTCGATTGTTTTTTGGTTCAGCCTCTTCTGTTTCTTCTGCGGCAGTGGTGGCCCGGACTGCAGTTCTTTTGCGCCTCCGTGTCCGCTACCGTGTAGTTCCCGCCTTCGATGCGCAGCGCCCAGCCATTGACCAGCGCCCTGGCCACGATCCTTCTGGCTTCGGCAAGGATTCGGCACAGGGTTGGTGTGGAAACATCCATCATTCGGGCTGCCTCCTCGCGGTTGACGCCTTCTGCGTCTACCAGCCGAAGGGCTTCCAGTCCTTCCAGGGGGAGTTCGACCCCTCTCATTTCCCGGGCCGGAATACCTTCGGGTTTATACGAAGCAGAGGTCGGCATGGATCGAATACGGCGTTTTTTTCTGGGGCGAACCATTGTTGACTCCTTGTTATGAAATATGTTTCATATTGAACAATAGGGACGGGCCTGCCTGGAGTCAAGGGAAAAGGTACAGGGAATGCATTTTTTTATCTGATTACCTACAATCCTCAGCCTGATACAGGGGATACCATCGCTGAATACCAAAGGGTATTACGAACCCAGCGAATTTGTGATGAATTTACCGGGTTCTGCAATCCGGATGAACAAGCAATGTTCTCCCAGATTTGTGAAAAGCTGCGCTTTGTACGTAATCAGGTTTTTTTATGTGGATCCTGGGCAACTGAGACAAGGTGCAGTGGCCGGAAGCGTGATAACGCATGGAATACATGCTCTGTGAGCCGTGACGTATCTCGGCACAGGATTTATACCTATGCAGTGCCCTGGATCACTTACGCCGGTGACATTCGTGTGGGCAGGGGAGGGGGGACGGTTGAGGTCTATCTTATATCTGTTGCAGCGTCTGCTCAAATCCCTGCAAGGTGACAGGCTTGGCAAGAATTTTTTTAATACCGATGCGTTGTAACCTGTCCTGGTCAAGATCCGTTGTCAGGCCGGTACAGAGAATAACCGGAATTTCAGGCCGTATGGAGTGGCAGCGTTCGGCAAGTTGGAGTCCGTCCATGTCCGGCATGTTGAGATCGGTGCACAACACATCGATATCCTGGTTGTTTTCCAGCAGCTTGACCGCAATAACCGGATTGTTGGTCGTCAGAGCAGTACAGCCGAGAAGCTTGAACATTTCTTTATAGATTGTCAGCAGCATGTCCTCGTCATCAACGACCAGAATGGTTTTGCAGTCAATCGAACCCTTGGCAGGTTTATGGCCGCCTTTTCCATCCACAACGACAGGCTCTTCCGTGCTCTGGGGTAGATAAATGTGAAAGGTCGCACCATGTCCCGGCCGGTTGTCAAGTTCAATAAAACCCCCGTGATCTTCAATGATGCCGTGCACTGCAGCCAGTCCCATTCCGGTACCCTGGCCGACTTTTTTAGTTGTGAAAAAAGGATCGAATATTTTATCCACAATCAGGGGGTCTATACCCCTGCCCTGGTCTTTAACCGCTATATGGAGGTAAGGGCCTGCGGAAGCGCCATACTCCCGGCGTTGCTTTGCTGTCAGGCTTGTCTCCTCAAGGGTTATGCCGAGTTCGCCGCCTTCTTTTTGCATGGCGTGGGCGGCATTGCTGCCAAGGTTCATGAAGACCTGCTGCAGGGCCGTTCCGTTGGCCAGGACCTTTCTGGTTTCCGGACCCAGGTTGGCGGTTATCTTAATGGTTGCCGGGATAAAGGCCTGCAGCATCTTGATGGTTTCGTTGATGATGGGTGTAACCGAGGTTCGTGTTTTTCTGCTTTCCTGGCTGCGGCTGAAGGCGAGCAGCTGCGCAACCAGTTCCTTTGCCCGTTCACCGGCGTGGAAAATGTTTGCAAGGTCTGATGTCAGCTTCTCGGTCTCCCCCTGTTGCAGTTTTATCTGCGCAAGTTCGGAAAACCCCATGATCGCGGCAAGGATATTGTTGAAATCATGGGCAATCCCACCGGCAAGCACACCGATGGCTTCCATCTTCTGGGCCTGGGCCAGCTGCCGTTCCATGGCCTTTTCGCGGGTTATGTCGCGGGCAATATAGATAACGCCGGAAACCTGACCTTGGCCCGTATACACCGGAAAAGCCGAGGCATGAAAGACCTTGTCCAAGGGGGCTGAATGAACTTCATCCACCATATGGGTGTCCTGTTCGAGGACCATATCGGCCAGGCATTTTTTGAATCTGCGTCCATCGCCGTGCAGAAGTTCGGACAGGTGAAGACCGCGGACGCTGTCAAGGTCGTCTGCGCAGAGGGTCTGCAGGGCAGCGAGGTTGGCATTGCGGATACAGCCGTTTTCATCAAGGATGAAAATGGCGTCTTCAATGGAATTGAAGGTACTGATCCACTGGTCACGTATCTTCACCGCTTCCTGTTCACTGCGACGTTGCATGATGGCTGAACAAAGGGTTGAGGCGAAGTTCTGCAACGAGCGGATACTGTTGCTGTCCCAGTGCCGTGGAGCACGGCAGGCGTCAAAGCAGAGAATGCCCCAGAAGCTGTCCCGGTACATAACCGGCAGCATGAGCAGGGATTGCACCTTATACTCCCTGAGTATGGCTGAAGCCTGTTCTGAAAAGTCGTCAGTTGTTCCCTGGACAGCCGTTCCGGCAACCAGATCCCGAAACCACGCAGCTTTGAATGTCGTTGGTTCTATCTGTTGAAAACGTGGATCGGTGATCCTTTTGTCAACGTTTCCGTCGGTCCACTCAAAGCGAAGATGGAGCAGGTTCTGCTGGCTGTCCTGTTGCTCAACCTCAAAGAGGTACACCCTTTCCGACAGACTTCCTGCTCCCAGGATGGCAAGCGTTTCCGTAACCGCAATGTCAAGATCCGTACCGGAAAGCAACTGATGACCGGCTCTGGTCAGGCAGCGGAGCAGGTGCTCCTGGCTGCTGAGGATTTCCTGTGACCGGCAGCGTTCTCTGATCATGAGGTTGGCGTCATGAGCCAGAAATCGAAACTCTTCAAAGTCCAGAGCCTGTTCATCAATCTGGACAAGCCCGGTGGCTGCTTTATGAAAAAAACCGGCAAAGGGGGTGATGTTTTTTTTCAGTCGCCGGGCCATTATCCAGACCATGAACAGGCTTGATACGGAGAGGAACAGCAGAATTAATCCTGTCTGTAACAGTTGACTGAGGAGTTGTTTTTTGAGTTGTTGCCTGCGAACCAGCAACAGGGCCTCAATCTCATCCACATAGCGGCCGGTGGCGATGAACCAGTGCCATTGTCTTATCGGCGCAGCATAGGTCAGTTTGGGGGCAGGCCGGAGCCCTTTGAGCCGCGGCATTACATATTCGACAAAGCCGCCGCCTTTTCGTGCCTGTTGAATGAGCTGCTGCACAATGAATACACCGTTGGGGTCGGTGATGTTCAGCATGTTTTTTCCCTTTGCCGGCCAGGTCAAAATCAAACCGTCCTCCTGACCGGCAAAGAGATAATTCTTTTTTTCTTTGCCCCAGCGGACCTGTTCCAGCCATTCGATGGCCTTGGCCTTGGTCTGCTCTTCCATGTCATCCAGGTACATACCGGTTCCGATGACCCAGTTCAGGTCGGGCAGGTACCGGATGGCGGCAATTTTGGCAAAAGGCCTGTTACCCTGGCCCGGTTTGGTCCAGCTGTACTGATAGAGCACGGTCCGATCGGATTTTGCAAGCTGCAACATGTCCCGGGCGACAAATCGTCCCTCCCGGTCCTGTCTTTTCAGCATACTCGTCCCCTCCAGCTCCGGTCGGTCGGTGAAGAGCTCTTCGGTGCCGTCCATGTTGATGGCAAAGTAATATCCAT
>DRKH01000349.1 GCA_011051825.1 Desulfobulbus sp. | reverse complement strand
TTTTCTTAAAATTACCGAAGGTTGTGATAATCGTTGTACCTATTGCCTGATTCCCTCCATTCGCGGCAGTCTCCGCAGCCGACCTGCCGCTGATCTTGTCCTTGAGGCGGAACGGCTCGCTGCCGGCGGGGTTCGTGAACTCAATCTCATTGCCCAGGACCTGACCGCCTACGGCACTGATCTGAATCCGGCAACCGATCTGGTTCACCTGCTTGAGCAGATTCTGAAACGAACGGATATTCCCTGGGTTCGTCTGCTTTATCTCTACCCGACAACCACTTCAGATGCGCTGCTTGAATTGATGGCGGCCGAGCCCCGTATTGTCCCTTATCTCGATATTCCCTTTCAGCATGTCAGTGATCCGGTGTTGCAGCGGATGAATCGACGCTATGGCCGTCGAGATCTGGAGGATCTCATTGCCCGGATCCACAGTTACCTGCCTGATTGTGCCCTGCGTACAACCCTGCTGGTCGGCTTTCCCGGCGAAACCGAGCAGGATGTCGAGACCCTGATTGATTGTCTGCAGCGCTGGCAACTCGATCATGTCGGTGTCTTTCAGTACCAGGATGAAGAGGGATGTGCGGCCCACAGGCTCAAGAACAAAATCGGTGATTCGGAAAAGGAGGAGCGATTTAAGCGGGTGATGGCGGCTCAGGCGGAAATCAGTGCCGGCAAGGTGCAAAAATATGTTGGTCGGGTGGAACAGGTTCTGGTTGAGGGGGTCAGTGCGGAAACGGACTTGTTACTTGAAGGGCGTACCCGTTTTCAGGCTCCTGAGATCGATGGCTGTGTCTATATTGCCGACGGTCAGGCCAGTGCCGGTGCTATTGTACCGGTACGAATAACCGAAGCCCATACCTATGATCTGGTGGGAGAGATTGTGTGAGAAGAAGGAGTCTGCCAACAGGCAGGCTGTACAAGGGAAAGCTCAACCTTGAGTCGCAGTCGGCTCACGCCAAAAAAGCACCGGTGGAAGACCGGTGCCGGGTAGTACAGAGCCGGTGTTGGTGCGACCGGGCGAGGCAAGGCCCGTCTTCGGGCAGGTTTATTTCTTGTAACCGTTCACCGGGATGTCATGTCCCCGGCATTACATCCAAATTGTAAACGTTTACCCGTGCCCCGGATTCGTTCAGGTAAGCGAGCCTGCGAGACTCCGGGTAAGCGAGCCTGCGAGACTCCGGGTAAGCGAGCCTGCGAGACTCCGGGTAAGCGAGGAACGAGACTTCGATAGCCTGCCTGTGTGAGCCGGTCTGATCGGACGAAGATGGGGTGCTGGTGGACGCTTACTCTTTCTTGAAGTTTTTATTCACACTCTCGCGCAGGTCTTTCCCTACCTTAAAAAACGGCAGGCTCTTTGGCGCAACCTTGATTTTCTCTCCCGTTTTAGGGTTACGACCGGTATAGGCGCCATACTTTTTAACCACAAAACTACCGAATCCCCGGATTTCTATGGAGTCACCACTGGCCAGGGCCTCGGTCATGGTATCGATGATAGTGTTGGTGATCGAGGCCGCTTCTCGAACAGGCAGCTGCATCTCTTCGGCCAAGGCTTCAATCAGTTCTGATTTATTCATGCTGTTCTCCCTCACGCAACGAGTCTGAATCCGGTCACAGTTTGTTTCGTATTGTCTTCAACGGCAGGTCAAAAGACACTAATTTTTCCAACTATTCAGATTTAATCAGGTATGTTTTTGATTGTAAAGGGAATTTTTCCGGAAAACACCTTTTTTATGTCTTTTTTGGTTAAAAAACGATATTCGGCCGGTTGCAGCCGGCCAAGGGGAAGTCTGCCATAGGCAGTTCTTTTCAGGGTTTTCACCGGATGGCCTATGGCAGAGAACATTTTTCTGACCTGTCGCTTTTTTCCCTCATGGAGAATAACCTGTAACCGCACGCTGCCCTTTTTTCTGGAAAGGAATCGAATTTCAGCAGGTAATGTTCTGGTCCCGTCAAGAAGAATCCCCCGTTCAAGTCGGTGTATCCGCTCCGGATCAGGAGCCGTGTTGACGGTGATTTCATAGGTTTTCTTCACCCCGTACCGAGGATGAAGAATAAAATTGGTCATCCGGCCGTCGTTAGTGATCAGTAACGCCCCTTCACTGTTCAGATCCAGGCGGCCGACCGGAAAGACCCGGGCTGTGATTTTCGGTAACAGGTCGGTGATGATCGGCCGGCCCTGCGGGTCCGACAGGGTGGTAACATAGCCGGTCGGTTTGTTGAGCAGGAGATAAACCGGTTCTTCACTGCTGACCGGCCTGCCGTCAAAGGTAATCTTTGCTCTTTCCGGGTCTACTTTGGTCCCCATGCCTGTAACCGGCCTGCCGTCAACCGTGACCCGGCCCTGCTTAATAAACTCTTCACATTTTCGGCGGGAGCCGATACCTGCCCGGGCCAGAATCTTTTGTAATCGCTCTTCCATGGAGTGCTGTCGAGTATTGAATGTTATTTTTTAATCCATTGCCCTGTGGTAGCTGGGCCGGCCGGTAAAATTGAGAGAATTTCTTTTTTAGGCCTCATGTTTGAACCCGATAATACCACATTTTAAATAGACTCAGGGAAAAGTTTTATTGCGATGTAGAGGTTGCCGCGAAATAACTCCACCTCGCCTCACGTCGTAAAAAAACTGCCAAGGTGCTCTTTTTGCTTTTGAGAAAGTGTTGCTTGAGGGGGACAGCCTTATTGGGAGCTCATGGCTTGGTGTAATTCTAATCGTATCGGAATGTCAAAGGTCTCGGGTGGGGCGTAGAGAAAAGCAATAAATATTTTTTTTTAATTTGCTGACAACCGCCTGTTCGCGTACGCGCTAATAGCCTGAGTTAAAAGAGTTTTGTGCTTTATCAATAATGATGATTTAATACATGAATATTTTTTATTTGATAAAAGTTGGAAATTTTGCGATAAATTTGATCGTATTTTTTGAATGTAGCATCTTTATTTAATTTCAAAATTTGTATTCAAAGGGGAGTGTATTCCGCTTTTGTGGAATTCGCACTACTTTAGTGCACCGGAAAAAGAGGGGGGAGATATGAAAAGGCAGTATTGGTACGTGAGGGCGGTAAGGATATTGCCTCTTACTGTATGTGTCATATTTTTAACAAGTCTAGCTATCGAGGCGGCAACAGTTACCGGGCGTATTACCAGCAGTAATGGAGCCGGAATAAGTGATGTCTGCGTCAATGCTGATGACTTGGATTGCGGCGGTAACTGGATAGGGGGAACGGTAACGGATGCTGATGGTTACTATACTCTCGATATAGCTAACGGTACATACTATATTAATACCGACGTGTCCTGTGGTGGATCTAACACCTCTAATTATATAGACAGGTTTTATACGTCATCCGGAGGAACCAGAAATTGTTATGAAGCTGAAGCCGTTGTAACAGGGGCGAGCAATATCAGCATTACCCTTGAGGAAGGGGGGAGAATTTCTGGAACTGTGCGTAATAGTGGAGGTGCGGCCATAACCGGTCTGGATTTTATAGGTGTTACCGTTTTTCAGGGTAGCTGTGATGATTTGCAATGGGTGGGATACGGTCCTGTTGACCCTGCAACCGGTGTTTACAGTACTTCCGGTCTTCCTGCCGGAGATTATATCTTGCAGACCAATATGCAGGGCAGTAGCTATATTGATGGATACTGGGCAAGTGGCGGCAGTGTTATCGATTGTGCTGATGCTGAAACGGTAACGGTTACCCCCGGTGAAACCAACAGCGGTAAGGATTTTCAGCTTGCTCTGGGTGGTGTGATTTCCGGAACTGTGCGTAATAGTGGAGGTGCGGCCATAACCGGCCTTGATTTTATAGGTGTTACCATTTTTCAGGGGAGCTGTGATAATCAGCAACCGGTCGGGTATGGTCCCGTTGACCCTGCAACCGGCACTTACAGCACTTCCGGTCTTCCTGCCGGAGACTATATCTTGCAGACCAATATGCAGGGCAGTAGCTATATTGATGGATACTGGGCAAGTGGCGGCAGTGTTATCAACTGTGCTGATGCTGAAACGGTAACGGTTACCCCCGGTGAAACCAACAGCGGTAAGGATTTTCAGCTTGATGCTGGTGGTACAATATCCGGTACTGTACGTGACAGCAGTGGCGCGGCCATAACCGGCCTTGATTTTATCGGCGTTTCCGTTTTTCAGGGGAGCTGTGATGATTTGCAATGGGGGGGATACGTTCCTATTGATTCTGCAACCGGTACTTACAGCACTTCCGGTCTTCCTGCCGGAGACTATATCTTGCAGACCAATACGCAGGGCAGCAGCTATATTGATGAATACTGGGCAAGTGGCGGCAGTGTTATCGACTGTGCTGATGCTGAAGCGGTAACGGTTACCCCCGGTGAAACCAACGGTGGTAAGGATTTTCAGCTTGATGCTGGTGGTACAATATCCGGTACTGTGCGTGACAGCCGTGGCTCAGCTATAACCGGCCTTGATTTTATAGATGTTAACATTTTCCAGGCGGGCTGTGATAATCAGCAACCGGTCGGGTATGGTCCCGTTGACCCTGCAACCGGTACTTACAGCACTTCCGGTCTTCCTGCCGGAGATTATATCTTGCAGACCAATATGCAGGGAAGTAGCTATATTGATGAATACTGGGCAAGTGGCGGCAGTGTTATCGACTGTGCTGATGCTGAAACGGTAACGGTTACCCCCGGTGAAACCAACAGCGGTAAGGATTTTCAGCTTGATGCTGGTGGTACAATATCCGGTACTGTACGTGACAGCAGTGGCTCAGCCATAACCGGTCTCGATTTTATCAATGTTGGGATTTTTCAGGGGAGTTGTGATAGTCTGCAGTGGGTTGGTCAAGGATCTGTTGACTCTGCAACCGGTACTTACAGTACTCCCGGTCTTCCTGCCGGAGACTATATAATCCAGACCAATATGCAGGGCAGTAGTTATATTGACGAATACTGGGCTAGTGGTGGCAGTGTTGAAAATTGTACAGATGCTGAATCTGTGACAGTTAGTGCCGGTGTAGACAGCGGTAACAAGGATTTCCAACTTGATGTTGGTAGTACGGTATCCGGTACGGTGTATCAGGCTGACGGCATGACCCCGGTAACAGGAACCAGGATCTGTGTTGATATTTTTGCAGGTAATTCCTGCGATGGGAGCACCTGGGAACATGTCGGCAACGGTTGTACTGATACTGCAGATGGTACTTATGTAACTGGTGGTCTTGCAGCCGGGGAGTATTTTTTATTCACCAATACCTTTGGCTCCGATTATGTCGCCGAATACTGGGCAAGTGGCGGCAGCTCGAATAACTGTTCAAATGCTGAAATGATCACCGTAACAGCCGGACAAAACAGCGACAATAAGGATTTTCAACTTGATGCTGGTGGTACAATATCCGGTACGGTGTATCAGGCCGACGGCGCGACCCCGGTGACCGGAACTATGATCTGTGTAGATGTCTTTAAAAATGATCCCTGTGACGGCGGTACCTGGGTCGGGGGCGGTTGTACGGACTCGGCCAATGGAAGCTACGAAACCGCCGGGTTGAGTGCCGGTACCTATTACCTGTCGACTAATACCTTTGATTCCGGCTACATTGATGAATACTGGGCCGATCAGGCAAGTGTTCGGGGCTGTTCTGAGGCACAACCAGTGACGGTAACTGCCGGACAGGTCAGTAGTGGTAAGGATTTTCAGCTTGATGTGGGTGGAACTGTTTCCGGAACCGTCTATGATGGGGAGACTAAAAAGCCCCTGACCGGCCATACCGATATGAAAGTTGAATTTTATACCGGTGATCCGTGTGGAGATTCGCAGTATGTCGGTGATGTGTTCTTAGAAAATGACGGAACCTTTCATGTAACAGGGGTTGAAGATGGTGCCTGGTATTTGCGAACTAGAGAAGACAGTAGCGCATATGTTCCAGAGTGGCACACGGCCTCGTCTAGTGCCGTCAACTGTGCCGATGCTGTTCTTGTTGAGATGAAGGACGGTGTTGATGTCACGGGTATTGAATTTTACCTGGAGCAGGGGGCACGTATATCGGGGCACGTGTATGAACGTGACGGCAAAACGCCGATCAGCAGTGATCGTGACTTGCGAGTGCAGGTTTTTCAGGGAGATCCCTGTGGAACCAGGTCCTGGTTCATCAGTGCAACAACATTTGGAGCTGATGGCTCTTATATGACTTGTGGACTTGCAGATGGAATCTACTACTTGCGATTCAAGGAACGGGGCACAGATACCAGTGATGATATTCACCAGCGGGAATGGTGGGCCGATCCTCTAAGTACGCCTGAGTGTTCAGGTGCCCAGCAGGTAATCGTTTCCGGAACAACTGCTATTACGGGTAAGGATTTTCAAATTGATAAGGCGAAGAAATCATTCCCCTGGGCAAGATTTTTACCAGCAATTCTTCTTCAGCATGCCCGGTAAGACGAGCGAAACATATTGAGGTTTATAAAGAAACCGGACAGGGGCAACCTTGTCCGGTTTTTTATGTATTTGAATGCCCGTTTTTTTCGTCCAAATGACCGGGCTCCTGATATCTGCGATTTCTTCTGTTTTCATTTGGGCTGTGCCCATCTATCCTTGCAGAATTCTAGCGCCAGCGGCTGGGGATCAGGTTATCAAATTTGGCGTTCACCAGTTTTTTTGTGGCGTCATCTACTTCGAGTACGTCCGTGTACCAGGGTTTCATCCGGCAGTCAAAAACGATCGGCGGCTCAAGGCCGACGTGAAACCGGCTGGTCTTTTGAGCGGCGGCATGGATATCGGCGGCAGGTTCAAACCGGGTGAAAAAGGTCCAGAGAAACTCCTGGAGATTGCAGGTCGCCTCCGTGGTCGAATCAACCAGCAGCAAAACCGGCCAGCCTGCAACACCGGCAAAGCGGGTGAGTTCTGCCGCCTGATCGGGAGCATCCGTATACGGTTGTCCCTGGACAACCAGCGTTCCCGGTAGATAGGGCACGGGATTTGAACAGTCTTTCGGTAGAGAACCGTGGAATTCCCGGGGCAGTTCCCGCAGCTTTTCCCTGCCCAGGCCCATCATCATGGCCTTGGACCCCTTGTTGACCGAAGGACCGGTGTAATCCAGAGTATCCTGGGAGACATTGGCAAAGACAAACAGGTCCTGGTCCCACTGGATTCGTTCAAGGATATGCTGCCAGAGAACGGGGAAGTCGGCGACATCCAGACTGCCGTCGGTGAGCAGGAGAAACTTGGTCAATGAGAGTTGTCCCTCGCCGAGAATACGCAGGCCGCTGGCAAAGGCCTCGCGCGGATAACGATCGGCGACCCGGGCCGCGGCAAGGCAGTGAAATCCGGTCTCGCCGAAGGTTTTGAGCTGCCTCACCCCGGACATGACCAGCGGGAAGAGGGGAGAGAGCAGTTCCTGGAGGAAATCACCGATAAAGTAATCCTCCTGCCTGGGACGGCCGACCACGGTGGCCGGGTAGACGGCATTCTTGCGGTGATAGAGATGACTGGTCTGAAAGACCGGATAGTCATGCTGGAGCGAGTTGTAGCCGTAATGGTCGCCGAAAGGTCCTTCAGGTCGGCGCAGGTTCGGAGGAACAATGCCCTTGATCGCAAACTCGGCCTCGGCAACCAGACGGTGTCCGCCCATGGGATCTGCAGCCATGCCCAGTTTTTTGCCCTGCAGCAGGGAGGCGAGCATGAGTTCGGGAATGTTCTCGGGCAGCGGGGCAATGGCAGCCAGCATCAGGGCCGGTGGACCGCCGATGTACAGGGTCATGGGCAGGGCCTGGTTCTTCTGCTCGGCCGCGTGATAGTGATATCCGCCGCCCTTGTGGATCTGCCAGTGAATACCGGTGGTGGTGTCGTCGTAGCGCTGAATGCGGTACATGCCGAGATTATGGCCCAGGCCGTCCGGATGTTCGGTATAGACCAGGGGAAGGGTGACAAAGGGGCCGCCGTCAGAGTGCCAGGAGGTGAGCATGGGGAGTTCGCTCAACCGGGCGGGTTGTTGGCAGCATTCCATGACCGGTGCGTTGCGCGTGGTCTTGAGACCGACCTTTATTCCCTGGCTCAGGAGCGGTCTGGCCTGCCAGAGGGTGGACAGCTTCGGCGGCATCAGGTGTTCAGCAAGGTTCACCAGATCGTGGACAAAATCAAGTGGTCGGCGGCCAAAGGCGAGTTCCAGCCGTCCACCGGTACCGAAGAGATTGGTTACCACCGGAAATGAAGAGCCTTTTACATTGGTGAACAGCAGGGCCGGGCCCTGGCGGGCAATGACACGCCGGTGGATTTCGGCAATCTCAAGATAGGGGTCAACTTCACTGTCAATGACCAGCAGTTGATCATTTTCTTTTAGTATATCAAGAAAGGTATGCAGGTTCAGAATGGGCGGCATCTTCAGGTGTCAGGTATCAGGTGTCAGGTGTCAGGTGTCAGGTGCTTGCAACGGGAGATGGGGTTCCGTGGTTCCCTTGTTTCTTCGTAACTGTTCAGGAGCACCCCATCTCTGCACGGTCAGGCCTGATTCACATAGGAATCACTATAGTTCACAGGCCTGACTGCACAGATATGGAGCACTCCTAAACAGTTACAGGTGGTGGTTGGGCTAGTTC
>DRKH01000348.1 GCA_011051825.1 Desulfobulbus sp. | reverse complement strand
GTCAGAACAGTCGTAAACCGACACTTGCAGCATCTGAAAAAGGAAGGAATTGTCGAATTTCACCGTGGATTCTTAGCCGTTAAAAACCTGGAAAAACTGGCAGCACATGCAGGAAGAACCCTGCACCAGCTGAACAAACAAGATGAAAAAAGACATTAATCCATACACATACCATTACGGCAGGATATAAAAATGAGAAAACGGTGAGCCGGCTTGCAGAAATACCGTAACAGGTACGGTACGCCGGCTCACAACTGTTTACAGGCAATATCGGCCAAAGCCCAAAAAATCAGCCCTAATGGAACATTGCCTGGGTGTGCAGATGCTGTCGCAGCACATCCATGGTTGCCTCGGTAACGGGATGGGCCGCAGAGGTCAGACGTGGATGCATGCAGGTTTGGAAACTGGCGATCTCAGTGGCAGTAACCCGGTTCTGGATGAGAAAACCAATTTCATTTGTCAGCTCGCCCGTGGTCGGTCCACCGAGAATCTGGCCGCCGAGAAGACGCAGCGATTCTTTGGAAAAGATGAGCCGGCAATACAGCTTGTGGGTATCCGGCATGGCGGGCGGATAATGGTCCAGCCCGCTGGCCTCGCCCACTATAATGGAAAAACCGGTGCGGCGGGCCTGTTCCGCCGTCATGCCGGCGGCGCCGAAAGCAAGCTCACCGACCATGCCGGCATAGACCGCAACACTGCCGGCATTATGACGCAGCAACTGCAGCGAATACATATTCATGCCGGCTATCCTGCCCTCGGCCGCTGCCTGAGAGGCAAGCAATGCCCCGCCCTCCCGTCGGGTAAAAAAATCCTGTTTCTGGGCACAGTCACCCACGGCAAAGATCTCCGGGGCATCAAGAGTTCGCTGGAACCCGTCCACCAGTACGGCCCCGTGTTCGCTGATACGTAAGCCGGCATTTTTTGCCAGTTCAGTTCTCGGACGGACACCAATGGCAATCAGGACTCCGTCGGCGTCAATTTTCTCTCCTCCCTCAAGCAGTACGCCACCGACTCTTGCAGGATCTTCGGCCCCAAGTATGGTCTCAACCGTACGTTGACAGTGAACATAAATCCCCCTGCCTTCCAGGTACTGCTCCACCTGAAGATACAACTCTTTGTCAAAGGTGCCGGCAAGAAGGTGGGGCATCTTCTCCACGATATGGACCTCTATGCCCCGTTTTTGAATCTCTTCGGCAAATTCAACCCCGATGAAGCCGCCACCGATAATCACCAGTCGTTTTGTATCCGGTATCACCTCTTGAAACAGGTGATCCTGATAGCTGTAATTTTTATGGATCGTAAATACGCCACGCAGATTATGTCCCGGTATGGGGGGAATAAATGGTTCCGAACCCGTACTCAGCACCAGCCGTTCATAGGAAATATGGTCACCATTTTCCATGGCCGCGACCCGGTTCCGACAATCGAGTTCCGTCACCCGACCGATGCGCAGGGTAATACCTGCCGATTTCAGTTGTGCCGATCCGGGCAGCAGGTCTTTTTCAATACCGCCCAACGTTCCGAATATATAGGGAATGCCGCATGGAATCAGAGCATTTTTCTCCATACGGATCATGGTGATTCGTTTTCCGGGCCAGTATCGGGCCGTGGTCATGCCGGAAAGCAGGCCACCGGGACCTCCGCCGATAACCAGGACATCTGTTGTGTAGTCACTCATGGCAGCTCCTGTTCATTTTGTCATTGCAGGTTGTACAAATTCAGATATTCATTGTCTTGATTTTGATACGTTTGCTCAGGGTTGCTATTGCATCGGTGGAAAAAAGTTCGGTGCCTGCCTGTTCAACAGTACCGCTGCCGCAGGCAACGGCGAGTCGCAGGGTATCGGCGCAGGAAAGGCCACGAACGAAAGCGGCCAGTAGACCGGCGACCATGGAATCGCCGGCACCGACAGTTGACTCTACTTTCACCTTGAGGGCCTCGGCATAAAAGGTGTTTTCCGAACTCGTCAGCAATGCACCTTCACCGCCAAGAGATATGCAGACAAAATCAACGCCCTGCTGCTGAATCCGGCGGGCCTGTTCGGCAACCTTTTGCGGAGTGGACAGCGTACTGTGGGTCAGGGTTTCGAGCTCATGGCGATTGGGTTTGACAAGAAACGGCCGGGCCGTAATTGCCCGACGCAGGGATTCGTGGTGCGTGTCGACCACTGGAAAACCGCCCGCCTCCCGGATCCGGCCAACCAGGTCGGCATACAGCCCGATTGATAGATCAGGCAGGATCGAGCCGGTCAATACCCCGAATCCGCGACCGGCATGCTGGACAAAGGTATTGAGCAGCGATGCCAGCTGCCGGGCCGGAACAGGCGGACCGATGCCGCTGACTTCATATTGAATCCCGGATTCCTGCTCCTGGATCGTACCGTTGATCCTGGTTTCACCGTCAACCCGTTCGTAGTGCACGGTGTCAAGATGGTTGACAAGCAGCCGTTCCAGAAGGTGTCCCGTCTCGCCGGCCGTAACGCAGAAACTGTCCGCCATGATTCCCAGGCGTTTTAAAGCACGGCCGACATTGATGCCGTTACCACCCGGGTCGAAACGGGTGGACACGGCATGGGCCTTCTGATCAACAATCAGTCTCGGCACAGTGTAGGTTATATCTACGGCCGGGTTCAGGCTCAGAATCGAAACCGGTGTCCCGACATGTTCAACATGTGATAAGGAATCAGGTTTTTTTTGCAGATGATTCGTCGTCTCATGTGAGGTCATGGTCCTGTTTTCCCGCTCATAGCGCTTGTATTCCAATTCCATCCCGGCGGCGGAGTGGTCCTCCCGGGGCGGGCTCGACGTTTTCCACCCCACCGCCCGGGAGCTGAAGGGCCCGACCGTCAAACCCGGATTCCCGAGATTAACGGCACCGTTATGGTCGAAAAAGATGTCCGAAATGCCGCACCGCATTTTCCCTACTTTTTCAACTGTTTTTCCATTTTCTTCAGAGAATTGCCAAGTTCTACGGCCTTTGCCCGTATCCCTTTGTCACTACTCTGTTGGGCACGATCTATCCAGGCACTGGCATTTTCCAGATCAGCCCGGGCCGCAGCGTCCTTCCGGACCGCATGATTTTTCCGGGCTCGCTGTAAACTTCTCTGGGCCTGGACCAGAGGACCTTCGACCCCAACGGATAGAACCTGTACCCCATCCTCGGCAGCCTTCAAGGCCTTGTCCGCATCCTGTAATTTGTTCTGGGCCAGAAATTTACGGGCAAGTGCAACCTGATGCTCGGTTTCGGCCAGAGGCAGGTCCACTTCCGTATATGTAAGCGCCTCGTCGACCGCTGCAAGCTCTTCTTTTGCGGCCTGTTTGTTGCCCTTCTTCAGGTGTTCTCCGGCCTGGTCAAGATGCTTTTTAGCCTGCTCCACCGGGACAAAATCCTCAAGGGTGGTCAGATCGGTATAGATGGGGATCAGGTCGGCGGCCACTTCCGTAGAATTCTCATAGTCCAGATGTTTTTTGGCAACCCATACATGATCCTTGATTACGGCTACCGGGCGTCCGGCATTAATGATATGCACCTGCTTATCAATTTTTTTGAGCTCCTCCAGGGCCGCCTTCGGCTTCTTTTCATATATTTCGCCTCGGGCATCGGCAATATGGCGTAAAATTCTGGCCGCTGCCCGGGCCAGGACCGTTCTCTCTTCCGGGATCACAATTCGTGCCGGTATGACGGAAATTTCTTCGGTGATGTCGGGTGCAGGCGTCTGAGAAGCCTCCTTTGCCATAACCGGACCGGCAACCAGTACACCAACCACTGCAAAGAGGAGTATCTTGTTCCTGTAGGTTGTTATCATTTTCATTGTTCATACCTCCGTTATGTATTGGTAAAAACTTCTGTATACGGCACTGTCTTTTGCTGTTTTGGTACCTTGTTCGCGCGTCCGACCTGTATCTCTATTCACAGGTCCACCGTTTTTCTACGGATCGAAGCACTCTAGCGCATCCAGCCGGACCGTTCTGCTACCTGGGTCACAGAAATATGATTTTTTTATTTTTTTGTAACTGTTCAAGCGCAGTCCACGGAGTCTGCACTCACAGCATGGGGGGACAAAAAATAAAAATTTTGTGTTTCAGGAATACCCATTTCCCAGTAAAACGGGTACATTGGTTTCGTCAACTGTTACCAAGGGAAGATATACTCAAAGGCGGTAACCGTAGTTTTCCTCAGTTGCCTGCAAGAGGTTGCACAACCACATAAGTAAGTGATCAGGGCAGCTGAGACCACAGAGTTACATACCCTGTGACAAGATACCTACATAATCGTTTTCGTTACGGATTCAGATATTCTGCGGCAGGAAAAGGCAGGACAGGGGGGGATTATGAATATCGTTATTCTCGGTGCCGGGGCTATTGGCCGGCTGTTCGGAGTCTATCTCGGCAGAGGCGGGCACCGGGTGACTCTGGTCGATCCTGACCCTACTATTGTTGATGCCATCCATGAACACGGTCTGGGCTTCATGCAGCAGGGAGGAACCGATCCCGATGCAATAGCATCTGTTCCGGCCCGGGCGGTTCTCAATGCCGGCGAGATAAGGGAAACCGAGCTGACCCTGCTGGCGGTTAAATCCTTTGACACCCTGACCGCTGTCCAGTCCGCATCCCACCTGATCGGTGACGGTGCGCCGATACTAACCCTGCAGACGGGGCTGGGCAACCTTGAGCAGCTGGAACGGGTGGTGCAGAGAAAGCATATTCTCGGTGGCTTTACCTTTATGGCTGCGGCTACCCTGGGACCTGATACCGTCCGCCAGGGCGGACTCGGCAAAACCTATCTTGGTGAAATCAGTGGCCCAATCAGTGAACGGGTAGAGCTCCTTGCCCGCGTATTCACCGAGAGCGGGCTTATCTGTACGCCTGTGGAGCGGATTGTCGGCCGCCTCTGGTGCAAAGTCATTGTCTTTTCAGCCATTAATTCCGTATCCGCAATTCTTCAGGTAAAAAACGGTCACCTGCTTGAGTCCATGGAGGCCGTCACTCTGATGAAACGACTTGTCGACGAAGGACGACAGGTTGCCGAGGCCCATGGCATCGATCTGGTCTTCCCGGACCTGTACGAACTGCTCTTTGATGCCTGCCGCCGAACCAGGCAGAATATTTCATCCATGCTCCAGGATATTCTCAACGGCCATAGAAGTGAAATTCAGGCCCAGTGCGGGGCCCTGGTCCGCTATGGAGAACAGGCCGGCGTAGCTGCACCGACCCAGCAGACCATGGTCGATCTGGTCAAGCTGATGGAGAAAAAGGCGGCCGGAACCTGGGCGAAGGAGGAGGGGCGATGAATGATTGGAAGAATGTCCTCATAGCCGTTGCCGACACGTCGACTTCGGATAGGGGTATCGAATATGCGGCACATATTCTGGCTCAACTTGAAGGCGTTCAGATCTGTCTGCTCCATATTTATCCGGAGCCGCCGCCCGATTATTACAGTTCAGGTGGCTCCCTGACCGAATACAAAGAGCAGCAGTATAAGACAGCATCGGCCCTGCTGGACCGTTCAGCAGCCATGCTGATGGATTTTGGTCTCCCGGAGCAGGCCATCAGACGGGATATACGAATGGCCGAGCAGAAGACCATCAGTCAGGCCATTCTCGGGGTTCAGGTAGAGGGAAAATTCGGAACCGTTGTCGTCGGCAAACGCGGCCTGTCCAAGGCCGAGGAATTTCTGTTTGGTTCGATCTCAAACGGTCTGGTTCACCATACCCGCAACTGCACGGTCTGGGTGGTTGGCTGATGCCGGACCTCTCCGACCTGCCCGCAGAGATCCGCGAGCGTCTGCGCGACCACCGGGTCACCCGAAGTCTGCGGAGGAAATCCCGCGTGTACAGTGATACAACGGATTTCACCTCCATTGATTATGGTGATATTATCCTGGTTGACGGCCGATATTTTCTGGTAACCGGATATACCCGGGAGGGAAGATTCGGGGTGGATGATCAGATTAAGCCCTGGGTGCCGAGGGTGGAAGATCTCACCACCGGTGCAAAACAGATTCTCAAACTGGAGTTCCACGAGACCTTTGACATCAAGATGGGGCCTTTCTCCATCCACTGTTACCGCAACCCGGAAAAAGAGGCGAGAATCCTTGAACTCGTCCGGGGACAGGCCCATTTCATGCAGGGCGAGGCGGTTCTTGATGAAGCCGGTAATCTGGTCCGGGTCCTGGACATTATCAACGGCTCACGTCTGGACAAAGTGATCCATCGCAGCAAGATAACCCATGAGGAATACTTTCATAATGAACTGCCCCATATACTGGAGCAGTACCTGCCCTGCGTCGAGGCCATCGGGTTCCTGCACCAGCACGGCTTCCGCCATGGCGATGTCCGCCGGGACCATATTTTTGTCGAACGCAAGACCGGGCTCTACCGCTGGATCGATTTTGACTACGATTTTTACATGCCGGAAAAACCCTTTGCCCTGGACCTCTATGAACTCGGCAACGCCCTGATGTATCTGACCGGGCGCGGAAACTTCTATGTCCGTGATATCCTATCTGATCCGTCCATGGGGCAACCGGTTGCCGACACGATTACTGCCGGTGACTTTTCCCTGCTCTCGAAAAACAGAATCGTCAACCTGCAGAAGATTTTTCCCTATATTCCCACCGCCCTCAACAATATTTTTCTCCACTTCTCACTGGGTACCGAAGTGTTTTATGACACCGTTCAGGAGCTGTACGATGACCTTGCCGAGGTGGTGCGCCGAGGCTGGTAAGGTTTTGCTCCTGTGAGAAATCATCGTTACCAAGGCACCGGGAACAGTTTCCTCGATATCGATACCATCTTTCAGCAGCAGAAAAAGATCAGAAAGAGACCGTATCCCCAGGCTCAGGGCGGGCATACTTTTTAGTAATTATATCCAACTGTCTTTTTTGAAGGGCTGAGAGATGAACAAATTTCAGGCCGCACCTTCTTGAAGGCTCTTCAGTGGTCTCACGGCTGTTCGGGCCTGTTGCAGATGTAAAAACAACCCGGGCGGAAAGAGATCGGAGAATGACCTGCTCCCTGTCGGAGATGAGATCCAGGATGATACATTTGCCGGACGATGCTCTGCTCCCGCATACCGCATAAACACCAACCCCCTTTTTGTTAAAATCAACAACGCGACCAAGATCCTTAAAATAATCCCCCTGAATGGCAACGAAAATATTTTTTTTGAGTTGGTGTCGAATATGACCCCGTTGTTCCGATGAGTAGTTCTCAGTCGACATGACAAATCCTCCAGAGGGAGTACTCTGCAAGCTGCTTGAACATACCGTTTTCTCATCAGAAAAGAAACCGCTTCTTCCAGCAGCAAAAACCGTAACTGTTCAAGAGTGCCCCACGGAGTCTGCGTTATCTACCTCTCTGCACGATCAGGCCGGATTCACATGGAAATAACTAGAGTGCACAGACCTGACTGCACAGATATGGGGTGCTCCTGAACAGTTACAGATAAGAGACATCACTTTCTATCATTAAAGAGGAAGGGGAAGACAAAAGGCAAGGAAATAAAATTTCTTTTGAAAAAAAATCTGGTCCGATCCCGTTTCAGCTCTGTATGAGTCATCGAGGATACGGTTCCTCTTCCGAAGCCGATCAACATCCTGCTTCCCTGAAAAAAAATTAAAGAGGGATAAAAGGCGATTTTATATTTTTTTGGCCGTGAGCTGGAAAAGCTGACCCAGCCATGCCGGCTGATTCCACGTAAGTTGAGGTAAGGTGAAACCACATAGTTACAAACCCTGTGACGAGATACGATTCCACTTGCTTCCCGCTCGACACGAAACAGCAACATAAAACAGGGAACAGGGGAAACTAACGCAGCAGTAGATATCCATCCGACCCGAGACTGGTGGCTAACATAACACTATTTATATCAATATGTTCTGTCCAGGTCTTACTTTTCTGGTTTTCCGGGGTCAACCAGAAGTGTTCAATTTTTTCCTTTAAAGGGAGATACTGCGAAAAATCCGCAAGTTGCCGTGTCAATGCGGTCTGTTGGGGGAAATATTGTGGATACTGCCTTATCAGCAGGGAGATTTTTTCAATCGCCTGCAGGCCAATGGAGAGCCCCAGTTCACGAAATGCGAGACGATAGTCGGCCGGATAACTCAGTGTGTCGGTCCTGCCAAAACCAGCCATACCGCCTTCGGCATCACGCAGGAGCCGGGAGAGCATGCCGGCCAGAGAATAATTGCTGTAGAGTACCAACTGCGTCACCCTGCATGCATCGGTGAGAAGGCCCCCGATCCCCAGGGGATCATCGGTCAACCAGCTCACCCCTTCACACATGGTTGCGGCCTCGGCGATCTCCGTATCAAGGTTATGCTCAGGTTGTATTTTCGGATCGTCAGCAGCGGTGGCTGTAAGTTGAAGATAGGTGATAAGGGCATCAAGAGCATCATGCTGGCCCATGGCGGCAACCAGGGGGCGGGAGAGATCAATGCTCATCTTCCAATACATCCGTTTCTCCCGGGAAGATGATGGGGTATGGGTAAACCGGGCATGGGCGGTTTTGGCAAGTTCCAGTGCCCACCGATTATAGTGCATCCTGCCGGTTACCACTGCAATCCGGTTGAGGGCATGCATCCATTTCGTCAGGTAGTGGAAGTATTGTCCATCTCGGTCCCACTCTAAACCTTCATCATAGGGTTCATCAGGACGTCGTTCATTCAACTTTTTTCCAATCCGTAATCCGCCGATGGTGGGATGCTCTCTGCCCTCTTCTTCATCAAGGCCACTGATCCATCCGTCGCGGGGATCATCATCACGGTGCCGTCCCAGAACCGTATGTACCTGCTCGATAAGTCCAACGGCCTGGTCTCTGTACCTCTTCTCGCCAGTCTGTCGAAAAAGCTCCAGAAAGTTGCAAACCCCGAAGGCATCGGTCCATAAATAGCGTTTCGGCGGGTGGTGGCCTGCTGTCAGACCGGTACGAACAGCAAAATCGGCCATAATCTCCAGAACTGTTGCTCTATCCTCTGCCATTGCCTTTGCCTTCTTGACAGGTTGCCATAGTGTGGCTGCATTGAAACAATGCCTGGCAGGTACAACAATGACCAATAGCCGACGCCGGGAGTTCGAGCTTTTTATCCGGAGTTTTCATGGGATAACCATCAGTTGTCATGGCCCAACCGGACAATCCCCGGGATCACATGGAAGTTATGCCCACACTCCGGCAATCTCCTGACCACATTTACTGCAGCGACCGTCGGTCAGATTATTCTGTCGAATACTGAAACCGTAGCGGCTGATCAGCTCGACGCCACAGCCCGGACAGTAGGTGTTTTCCCCACCCTCGCCGGGAATATTACCCTCGTACACATAATGCAGCCCTTCCTCAAGGCCGATTTCCCTCGCTTTATGCAAGGTGCCCACCGGTGTGGGTTCCCGATCCAGCATCTTATAGGTGGGATAAAAGGCCGTCACATGCCAGGGGATGGTGGGCGAAACCGATTTGACAAACCGGGCTATATCACGCAACTCTTCCGGCGAATCGTTCAGGCCCGGGATGATAAGCGTGGTCACCTCCACCCAAACCCCGAGTTCATGCATGAGCTTGACGTTATCCAGAACGGGCTGCAATCCGGCTTTGCAGACCTTTTTATAGAAATCGTCGGTAAATCCTTTGATATCAATATTGATGCCGTCCAGAACCGGCGCCAGATGCCGGGTGACTTCCGGGGTCATGTAGCCGTTACTGACAAAGACATTTTTCAGCTGCCGCTCATGGGCAAGCAGCGAACAGTCGTAGGCAAATTCGTAGAAAATTGTCGGCTCCACATAGGTGTAACAGACACTGGCACAACCGGTGCGAACGGCTTCTGTGGCAACCTCTTCGGCCGTACGTTCATTACCGGCTATCTCGCCGTTATGGGCATGCGGATATTGTGATATATCGTAGTTCTGACAGTGGAGGCAACGAAAATTGCAACCAACGGTGGAGATGGAAAAGGCCCTGCTGCCGGGCAGGAAATTAAACAGAGGCTTTTTTTCGATGGGATCGACATTTTCGGCAATCAATCGGCCATAGACAAGGCTGTATAAAACACCATCCCTGTTTTCCCGCACCCCACAGATGCCTCGTTTCCCCTCTTTTATGTGACAATGATGGTTGCACAGCCCGCAGATAACCTCGTTTTCTTTTCCTGATTGATAGAACATCGCCTCTTTCACGTGTCTGCCCCCCTTTCGTCATGGAACCATCCATGCAAAAAAAAATCATGAAAAATGGTATGGTATATCAGGTGGATGGTGTTCGTTTTAATTCTTAAGAAATGGTCTGATCGTTACCGATGGGTAATGGTATGTTCTCATACGCCCATGGTTTCAGCTTGTCAGGTACAAACGCATCCCCTGGCACCCTGGCAACGGCCTCCATAACCTCGGGTGCAAATGCAGATATTCCCGTGTAATGCCGGGTTATTCTTCTCTTTCCGGTTTGGGCGCAAAGACGTCTGCAGGTTCATTCCAATCCGAACGAGGGGTGTCGGTAATGTCCGTACCTAAATCATCCACATTATCAATCTCCAAAGGACCGGACCAGTTTTCCGGCGCTTCGCACAGCTCTATCTCCATTTGGTACCAGTTTTCACAATCATATTCATGTACATTGCCATCAAAATCCTGCACCTCAACGGTCTTCGATTTCTCATCAACTGCCACAACCTGGAAACGTTGCCCCTTGTCCAGATGGCAATACCAGTTACCACTTATTGGATCAGGTATCGTTGTCATAATTCTTGAGCACTCTTCTAATAATTTCAGCCATAGAGAAAAAGACCTTACCCTAACAATATCAACTAATTAAACAATAAGTATCCTTGACCTTCTGTCAAGCCACGGGAATAGAGACAAAGACTCTGCAGATCAGGCCATGGTCGATCACCTCAAAAGAGCTTGACCCGCCGTCGTACTTGTTGCTGAGCTGCATCGGTCTGTTGCTCTATTATTTGCTGATCCAATTTATACTAATCCACAACATTATACACATACCCCAAGCCCTATAATGGAAGAAACTCTCAACATGACGGCTGTCTCTCTAAGAACTCTCTGTTTACTTCCCTTTGGCCTCGGCAGTCCCAATAACCTCATTGACCTCCTCTCCACTGATGACCTCTTTCTCTTCCAGGCGGGTGGCTAAGGCCTTAAGGACTGTCCGTTTTTCAGTGAGAATATCAATGGCCCGCTGGTGCTGCTCTTCCACAATCTGCCGGGTTTCCTCATCAATCATCTGGGCAGTGGCCTCGCTGAAATTACGCTCTTCCTGGCCCTGGATACCCAGATATTGCAGGTCCTGTGACCGGCCATAGGTGATGGGGCCGAGCTTTTTACTCATGCCCAGCCGGGTGATCATGGAGCGGGCAATTTCCGAAGCCCGTTCCAGGTCGTTGGAGGCGCCGGAGGATATGTCGCCAAAGACAATCTCTTCGGCGACTCTGCCGCCCAGGAGAATGGCAATCTGATCTCTGAGCTCAGCCTCGGTGGACAGGAATTTTTCTTCCACCGGCAGCTGCATGGTATAGCCCAGGGCCGCAATACCACGGGGAATAATGGAAACCTTGTGTACCGGCTCACCGGTGGGCACGGTGACCGCCACCAGGGTATGACCGGACTCATGAAAGGCGACCCGGTTTTTTTCCTCCGGATTGAGGGCCCGGTGTTTTTTCTCCGGTCCGGCAATAATCCGGTCAATGGCCGCCTCAAAATCCTTCATGGTCACCGATTTTCCCTTGCGTCGCAGGGCCTGAATGGCGGCCTCATTACAGATGTTTTCCAGATCGGCGCCGGTAAAACCCGGGGTCCGCTGGGCCACGACCGCCAGATCCACATCATTATCCAGCTCCAGCTTCTTTGAATGGAGTTTCAAGATTGCGGCCCGATCCCTGAGGTCCGGTTTGTCCACCAGTATCTGGCGATCAAAACGACCGGCCCGCAACAGGGCCTTGTCAAGAATTTCCGGACGATTGGTAGCCGCCATAACCACCACACCGGTGGAAGGGTCAAATCCGTCCATCTCGGTAAGGATCTGATTAAGGGTCTGTTCCCGTTCATCATGCCCGCCCATGACCGGTCCGGCACCACGGGCCCGACCAATGGCGTCCAGCTCATCGATAAAAATAATACAGGGTGCCTTTTTTCTGGCCTGTTCAAAGAGTTCCCGTACCCTGGCTGCCCCGACACCGACAAACATCTCGATGAATTCCGATCCGCTGATCGAGAAAAAAGGCACCCCGGATTCACCGGAGACGGCACGGGCCAGCAGCGTTTTACCGGTACCCGGAGGGCCGACCATCAGTACCCCTTTGGGCATTCGGCCACCCAGTTCCTGGATCTGGGTCGGGTCTTTGAGAAAATCAACACTCTCTTTCAATTCCTGCTTGGCCTCTTCCGCTCCGGCCACATCATCAAAGGTGACCTTGGGCTGGTCATCGGGATGAATATGAATCTTATTGCCGATATTAAGTACGCCCTGCCCCATGGTGCCCATCCGCTTGGCCATCCAGCCCCAGAACAGAAAAAGCAGACCAAAGGGCAGGACCCAGTTGACCAGAAATTTCCCCAGCCAGTTGCTATTCTGACGTACGGTATACGTGACCCCTTGTTTTTCCAGGGTCATGGCCAGGTCATTATTCCACATCATCGGTACGGTGATAAATCTCCGCGGCTTATTGGTTTTTTTATCCTTCAGCGTCAGGGTGCCGGTGATCACCCGGTCGGTGACCACTGCCTCGGCCACTTCATGCTTATTCACATAGGACAGAAACTCACTGTAGGGAATCTCCTCCTGCCGGGCCTGCTGATAGCCCTGATAGAACTGAAAAGAAATCAGGATAAAAATAAGATAGAGCCAGAAGGTGAAATTTGGATTCTGCCAGAATTTTTCACTACTGGTCTTATTGATCTCAATTTCCGGTTTTTTTCCGTTTCCGAACGTAAACTTTGCTTGCTTCATTCCTGATCCTCAGCTTTTTCCATGGAAATTAAAGATATTATCGAGCGTGGCATATTGCAAAAAAACAATAAACAAAAAACCCGAAAATGCAAGACATGTAAAAGGTGAAACAATTTTTTGCCCGCTCGACCAGTTGGGCCCGATGAAAGAAGAAGCGTATTATTTCAAAACTCTCGGGGCAAAAAAATCGACTGAAGGCACGGTGCCAAAGCCATAAAAAAAGGAGCCGACTGCAACCGCCGGCCCCTTACATGAAATGGTTTTTATCCGAAAACAGCCCACGGAGCTGTGTCGTTTCAGGCTATTTTCATGGTTCGTTGTGGCTGGGGATGGAAAACCTGATCCAGCCATGCTGGTTTATCCGAAAATAGCCTGCGAAGCACTGTCGTTTCAGGCTATTTTCATGGTTCGTTGTGGCTGGGGACGGAAAACCTGGTCCAGCCGTGCTGGTTTATCCGAAAATAGCCCGCGAAGCACTGTCGTTTCAGGCTATTTTCATGGTTCGTTGTAGCTGGGGACGGAAAACCTGGTCCAGCCGTGCTGGTTTATCCGAAAATGTTATTTTATCCATCACCTACTGGTTGCGTAAGTCGGCACCCCGTCTTCGAAGTCTCGTCGGCTCATCGCATCTGCACAGATAAGCGCAGACTTCGAATCCGGGGCACCTGGAACAACGTTCAATTCCCTGCAACATGAAAACATACGTTATGTGGCCTGTGACCGGGTACCCGTCTGCAACTCGAAACCCGCAGTTGCGAGCTTAGAAGGTATGACAGCGGACACACTCTACCCCCTTTTTAACATGCTTTTCATGCCCTTTACGGCCTTCCCAGGATTCATAGTCATGACACTGTCTGCAAAGCTCACCTTCGGCCGCAACCAGGCCGGTGGGTTCTCCGGTATGGCAGCTGGTACATGACATCGCCTCCTCTCCTGAACCGGTATGCTTTTTGTGGGTCTCCTCCCAGGAAAGTGTTTCTGCATCATGACACAGAGTACAGGATTCCACCCTGGCCGGAACCTGATGATAGCCGAGTCTGGTGAAAGGCAACATACCGGTACCATCGGGCGTTCGCCCTGAAAAATCATGGCACTCCGTACAGGTCGGAGCCTTCTCTTTGGGGTCCACCCCATGGCTGATCAGCATTTCGGCATCCGCCTCGACAATGGTATACTTGCCGGTCATCCCCTGATCTTCCATGCCTTTCCGGACGGCGAGGTCGAAATCGCCGGTCATGAACATCCACATGATCGATGGGGGGACGATCCGCCCGCTTTCGTGCAGGGGCATGACGCTTAGATGTCTCTTAATGGGAACAATACTTGACTTGCCGTCAAATATTCTGCCATTGGCCCTGGCCATATGATAGATGCCCTGGCTGTCCGGCTCAATGATCTCGCCGATGTTATAGACATATGAGGTGCCGTCGAACCAGGTGTATTCGGGCTCGACAAAAGATTCCTTAATTTCCTCACCGACAAAACCGCCTTGACCGGCACAGAAGGCGGGGTTCCAGGTCGGGACACGCCAGTCACGGGACATTTCGGTTGCTCCACCCTTGCCAAAAGAACGAATATGACAGACCTGACAGCTCACCTGGCCCCTGGCATGTCGGTCCAGGGTATCGTCGCCATGTGGAGACGAGCTGTGACACGCCTGACAGGTCGGGGCCGGCGCCTCGGTCTGCCGTAAATCGATGCCGCGTCCGCCAACGGTATGACCGGACTGGGTCAAATGACAGGAAGTACAGGTCAAATCGGCACCGTCAGGCGACATATGGACATCCTCATCCACGGTCGGACTGGCCGTATTCAGCCCCATATCCCCACGCTTGGTCCAGTCGCCGCCGCCGGCCTTGGCATGGCAGCGCAGACAGGATTTCCTGGTCGGCAGATGTACGGTTCTTGCCAGATCAACCATGGTGGTCCCGGCAGGCATTTTTTCAAAGTCGGGAACAGTGGTGTAATTGCCCAGGGCATCGACCTTGCCGAAGACATAGGTCTTTGTTTCACCAAGAACATTCTCTACGGTTACATTGTTACCGGGGTCCCTGACAAACTTTCGCTGGTAGGTGTCGTTATGACACATCAGACAGTCGACGTCGGTCAATTCCGGAGGATGGGGCGCATTGCCGTCAGCCCGGATGTGACAGCTGAAGCAGGCGCCTTTTGACGACATTGCGTAGGTGCAGAAGGTGTTGATCCCGCCGACGGCCTTACCCAGGTTTTCCCCGCTGGTATTGGTCAGCTCAGGCGTAGGCCCGCTCCACTGCATGTGCAGGCTTGCCAGCATTTCCTCGGCTTCCACCCGGTGACAGCCAATACAGGTTGCCGGGCCATCATAGGTGGTAATGGACTGATGGGCGGCTACTGCATCGCCGCTGCCGCCGGCATCCGACCCGGAATCACCTGAATCGCCATCGGAAGCACCGCTGCCCGCGTCGGCGGCAACGGTAAATGTACTCTTTTTATCCTTATCATGTTCGCCGTCATCAAGTTTACATTTATATTCCCACATCCCAGCCGGGCCCTGTTGCGGAACGACATAGGCGTAGCTTGCCGTCATCCCGTCACGATCCATCTCGACCTTTTCAACAACTTTCCTTTCTTCTGCGTCTGTTATGGTAATCCTTGCCTTTTCCAGGGCGTCTTCCCACTCCCCGGTTCCGGTACAGGTCAACTGTACGGTCTGACCCGGTGCAACCGGATCCGGTCCGGCCGTCATTTGAATGCTCCTGTCGTCTGCATAGGCAGCGTGAGCAGCAAGTATAATCGCCATTATCAACACGATTTTCATGTTCATGGTCCCTCCTGGTTTGAACATAATGAGTATCACACAATGTGTGTGTTCTTCCGATATGGTTATTTGCAACAGATATGCCAATTACAATTTATAAAAGTTACTGGAAGTTCTTGTGCCGGAGGGGGTTGAGCAATTTTACCAAGGGCTGGCAGGAGATTATCAGGCAGTCGACTGGGGCTGGAGGTAACCGATTATTCTCGGCAAAAAAAGATCCGAACCGGATCGACGGAAGTGCAATGAAATACAAGGTAAGGGCCGGGCGGGCATCACCCGTCACACAGGGTCGGGACGGGGCGTCGTCCCGGCGACGACTTTTTTTC
This sequence comes from Desulfobulbus sp., assembly GCA_011051825.1. Classification (GTDB taxonomy): domain Bacteria; phylum Desulfobacterota; class Desulfobulbia; order Desulfobulbales; family Desulfobulbaceae; genus DRLX01. Next base: position 1,305 of record DRKH01000348.1, on the reverse strand, counting down.
AGGGGGAACAGGGAGCGACACACAGTATGCAGTCAGCTCGACCAGTAACTGGTCACAGGATTAGCAACTATGTGTTTTCATCTACCTTAAACCTGTAAGTGATCAGGGGTGCCGTAGATTCGTGCAGGCGCGACTGGCAGCAGGTAAGCGAGCCTGCGAGACTCCGGGTAAGCGAGCCTGCGAGACTCCGATAGCCCCTCTATGCGTGCAGGCGCGACCGTGCGAAGAGGTAAGCGAGGGACGAGACTCCGTGCTGTGCCCCTGATCACTTACCTCGACCAGGCTATAGGCGATCGCCATACCGGCCGATCTGACCGCGCAAAGATGAATCTGATTACCTACAATCCTCAGCCTGATACAAGGGATACCATCGCTGAATACCAAAGGGTATTATGAACCCAGCGAATTTGTGATGAATTTACGGGGTTCTGCAATCCGGATGAACAAGCGATGTTATCCCTGATTTGTGAAAAACTGAGCTTTGTACGTAATCAGGAAGATGAGTGCTCCTGAAACAGGTACCGGCAAAGCTATGCCCGCGGATTGCTGCAACCTGAAGACGTACCTTCAGGCGCCCTTTAGTTCAACGGCAGGAATCACTCTTTTTTTCGGCAAGATAACGGGCAAGCGTTTTCCGGTCCTGCCTGATAACCGTCAACAGCAGGAGGTGGTCGGACAAGACCCTGAGCAGATCCTTTGCCAGTTCATTTTTCCCATCCGCCAGCCGGTAATACATCCAGACACCTCGACGTTCTCCTGTAACCAGCCCTCCATTACGGAGATAGGCAAGATGTCGGGAAATCGTTGACTGCGGCATATCAAGAACAACCATCAAGTCGCAGACACAGAGTTCGCCCTCAATGAGAAGGGCCATGATCCGTAAACGAACCTCTTCGGAAAGGGCCTTAAAGAGTTGAGCCGTTGTTTGCATATTTTCTATATATCTGCATAACCGGATATCGGCAATCCTTTTTTATATTCAATCCGAAATAGTCCACACCAGCCCCCAGGTTTGCTCAAAGTGGACTCCCCCGAATGTTCAAAGTGCGCCTCGGAATATAAAATTATGGTTGAGCAAGCCCTGAAAATCCGTAAGCAGTCACAGGCACCCCGCCTTCACGCGGTCACGCGGTCACGCATGCCCGCATAGAGGGCTATCGGAGTCTCGCAGGCTCGCTTACCCGGAGTCTCGCAGGCTCGCTTACCCGGAGTCTCGCAGGCTCGCTTACCTGCTGCCATGCGCGCCTGCGCAAATTCGGGGCACCTGTAACGGCTTACATCTTCAAGGTATATGAAAACACGTAG
>DRKH01000347.1 GCA_011051825.1 Desulfobulbus sp. | reverse complement strand
GATAATGCGGCCTCGAGCAGGTTTACCGTTATCGAGGTTTATGGCTGTGATGCGCCGGGTGCCCTGTACCAGCTTACCCAGACCCTTTCCGATTTCGGTCTTGATATCCATCGGGCCAGAATAGCCACCGAAGTGGAGCAACTGATCGATATTTTTTATGTGACCATCGGCGATAACGGCAAAGTTCTTGATGAGGACTTGCAGGAAAAGATTCGTAAAACCCTGTTGCAAATCATAGGTGTCGACGAAAACGAAGACTAAAAAAACCGTAACTGTTCAGGAGCACCCCACGGAGTCTGCGCTTACCTCTCTGCACGGTCCGGCCTGATTCACATAGAAATCACTATAGTTCACAGGCCTGCCTGCACAGATATGGAGCACTCCTAAACAGTTACAGGTGGTGGTTGGGCTAGTTCTCTGCCCCTATCTGAATAGTTACATTTTTTGTAACTGTTCAGGGGAATCCCATCTTTGCACGGTCAGGCCGCCCGGCATACCGACCGCGTAGAGCCAGGTCAACCCGCCTGCACAAATATGGGGCACTCCTGAACAGTTACAGGCTCAGGTTATGCGTACATTTTGCTGCCACCTGAATAGTTACGATTTTTTTTGTTTTTTTTGTTTTTTTTGTTTTTTTTGATTTTTTTTGGGCATCCGGCTGAGCTTTTACCGGCCCTCTTTGCGCTGTTTTTCGGTTCAGGTTGCCCATATACGTGGTGCACAGGCACCTCGGCCTGTGATTTCAGGCCGCAGTATCGACCAGATGTCCATAAACAATTCGTGGGCGGCAAAGGTTGAATGACCAAGATACCGGGCCACCAGTACCTCGTCAACCTGGGTTACGCCGTACAGGGCCTCTTCTTCCCGTGTCACAAGTTCACGCAGTGGAGAAAGCATGTCCGCCGTGCCGTTGGTGGCGATAAAGGTGGCGGTCACCGGAAAGCTTCGTAATCCCGCACACCGGTCAAGGTCGTTTTCCTCCACTATCCGTAGCCGTTCCAGCAGCAGGGGCCTTGATTCCCGATGGAGAGAGAGCCGGGTTGCCAGGCTGCCGCCGGTAAATCGTCTACCGTTGACCGGCAGACCCAGGCAGAGGATTTCCCAGCCCATGAACCGCGCCCCATGGGCAAGGTCGATCCTGGTATTGATAACCGCCTCGGCACCGGGAAAGAGGATGTTGTCCTGGGGAAACCATTCAAGCACGGCCCCGTCGTCAATATGCAGGTGCTGGTTCTGCACCGCCCTCCGGCCGCCGGATCGATAAAATTTGGTGGCGCCCGGGGTCGTGAGCAGGGCGTTTGCTCCTGCACCGGCAAGGACCGCTATTTCCAGCCGGTCACCACCGACCACTCCACCGGGCGGGTGAAGAATGCAGGTGTGGCAGACCTCTTTTTCCGGATAGAGGGGCCGCTGCACCACCAGCGGGCCCCGGTGCCGGTTGCGGACCAGAACGGTCCGATCCTGCCGGGCCGCATATTCAAGATCCAGGCGGGCAGTCCAGCCGTCAGCTGTTTTCGGTTGTCTTTTACTTTCCACGTCCAGTCCGGTCATTTTTTTCAGGTACCAGGTATCAGGTCTCAGGCGCCGGATGTCAGTATGCCGTCAATCCTGTCCCTTGATATCAGACCGTAAGGTAACTATTCAGGTGCATGCAGGAAACTTGCAGTCACCCGGGATGTAACTGTTGTGCAGTGCTCCAGATGTGCGCAAGCATGCTGGAGAGCTATAGTGAGTTCTATGTGAGCCGGCATGATCGCGTGCAGATGGGGTGCTGCTGAACAGTTACACCGTAAGATACTTGCGGATCAATTGGTCATCCAGGCCGTCCATTCCGCCTGTTGCCACCGAACGACCACGGTCAAGAAGAACAAAACCGTCCGCCACCGCCCGGGCAAAGGGCAGTTTCTGTTCCACCAGCAGGACGGTGATGTCGAGTTCGTTTTTCAACCTGTTGATGATCTCACCGATCTCCTGCACGATATTGGGCTGGATGCCTTCTGTGGGCTCGTCCAGGATCAGCAGCGACGGATTCAGCACCAGAGCCCGACCAATGGCAAGTTGCTGCTGTTGTCCGCCCGACAGATCGCCACCCCGGCGTCCCAGCATCTCCTGTAATACAGGAAAGAGCTCAAAGACAAGCTCCGGGATCTTTTTTCTTCTGGTTCGACCGGTGCTCAATCCGATTTCCAGATTTTCCCTGACCGTGAGCAGGGGAAAGATCTGCCGGCCCTGGGGAACATAACCGATACCCAGCCCGGCCCGGCGTTCGGCTGCATATCTGGTGATATCCCTGCCTTCAAGCAGAATCGTGCCCGATCGGACGGGCAGTAAACCCATGATACAGTCGAGCAGGGTGGTCTTGCCGACCCCGTTTCTGCCCATCAGGCAGGTACACTGCCCTTTGGGTACAGCCAGGTCGACATCCCAGAGGGTGTGGCTCTCGCCATAGTACTGATTGAGTTGTTTGGTCAGCAGCATCTTTTTTATGGTTCCGGAGGTTTTTGTTTTTTCTGATTACCCACAATCCTCAGCCGAATGCAAGGGATACCATCGCTGAATACCGGAGGGCATTACGAACCCAGTGAATTAATGATAAATTTACAGGGCCCTGCAATCCGGAAGGACAAGCGATGTTATCCCTGAGTTGTGAAAAGCTGAGCTTTGTACGTAATCAGGTTGTTTTTTGTGCTGTACAAGGGGAGTATATATTTTATATCAAAAACAACAATGGGTTATGTGAAAATCATTCTCCAAGATAGACTTCAATGACCCGCTGGTCGTTCTGTACCTCGTCCATGCTGCCTTCAGCCAGTACGGTGCCCTGATGCAGAACCGTCACCTTTTGGGCGATGGAGCGGACAAAGTCCATGTCGTGTTCCACCACAATCACGCTGCGGGTTCCGGCCAGTGAGGTCAGGAGTTCGGCGGTCCGGTCCATTTCCTGATGGGTCATGCCCGCGGCCGGTTCATCGACCAGCAGCAACTTCGGGTTCTGCATCAGCAGCATGCCGATCTCCAGCCACTGTTTCTGGCCATGGGAAAGAGAACCGGCCTGATCGGTATATTGATCATGCAGGCCGATGATCTGCAGTACCTCGTCAATGCGGTCTCGCTGTTCACCGTTTAAACGGGCATTCAGGGTTGCCCACACCCGTTTGTCCCCGGCCATGGCAAGCTCCAGGTTGTCGATGACCGCATGCTGCTCAAAGACCGTTGGTTTCTGGAATTTACGGCCGATCCCGGCGGCGGCGATTTCCGGTTCATCCATTTCGAGCAGGTTGATCTGTTGTCCGAACCAGGCCGAGCCGCTGTCAGGCCGGGTTTTACCGGTGATGATATCCATCATTGTGGTCTTACCTGCTCCGTTCGGACCGATAATGCAGCGGAGTTCACCGTCTTCGATGTACAGGTTGAGGTCGTTTATGGCCTTGAACCCGTCAAAGCTGACACTGATCCCGTCAAGATAGAGGATAACCCCGTGGGTCAGGTCAAGATCAGGCGGCGTGTCGGGAATAAGGAATTCAAAAACCAGATCGCGGCGCATGTAGGAACGCATTGCCTCAAGAACGGTCATCGGGTCACCTCCTTTTTACGCAGCAGTCCGGTTACTCCGCGGGGCAGCAGCAGGGTTACAAGGACAAACAGGGCGCCGAGGGCAAACAGCCAGGCGTCCGGCATGGCGGCGGTCAGATAACTTTTGGCATAGTTGACCATCAATGCTCCTGCCACGGCACCATAGAGGGTGGCCCGGCCGCCCACCGCCACCCAGATTACGATTTCTATGGAGGCAAGCGGTGCAAACTCCCCGGGATTGATGATGCCTACCTGGGGGACATACAGGGCACCGGCGATGCCGGCCAGCATAGCGGAGAAGATGAATATCCATAACTTGACATTCTCCACCCGGTAGCCGATAAACCGGGCCCGATCTTCCTGGTCCCGGATGGCGGTACAGAGTTTGCCGAGCCGTGAACGGGTGATATAGAGACAGCTGAGGTATCCCCCGGCAAGGGCAAGGGCAGAGGCGATGAACAGCCCGGCCCGGGTGGAATCCGCCTGCAGGGAAAAGCCGAGAATCTCTTTAAAATCGGTCAGGCCGTTGTTGCCGCCAAATCCCATTTCATTTCGGAAAAAAGCCAGCAGCAGGGCATAGGTCAGGGCCTGGGTTATGATCGAGAGATAGACGCCGGTCACCCGGGAACGGAAGGCAAGCCAGCCGAAGACCAGGGCCAGCAGGCCCGGAACCAGTACCACCATGAGGGCGGCAAACCAGAACCAGTTGAAACCGTGCCAGAACCAGGGCAGTTGCTGCCAGTTGAGAAAGACCATGAAATCGGGCAGCACGGGGTTTCCATAAACACCCCGGCTGCCGATCTGCCGCATCAGGTACATGCCCATGGCATATCCGCCAAGGGCAAAAAAGGCGCCGTGGCCCAGGCTTAAAATGCCGAGGTAGCCCCAGACCAGATCCACGGCCATGGCCAGCAGTGCATAGCAGAGATACTTGCCCAGCAGAGTCATGGTGTAGGTGGAGATATGCAGGCCGCTGCTTTCGGGCACAAAAAGATTGCATACCGGCACGACAATGGTTGTCAGGACCAGCAGGCCGAGCATGAAGGCTCCGCCGCGGTCTTCTTTGAGATATTGTACAATGATCATGCGTCACCCCGCTGCACGGCCCTTTTGCGGGAACAACCCCTGAGGACGTTTCTGGATAAAGAGAATGATAAAGACAAGGATCAGGATTTTGGCCAGGACGGCTCCGGCCCAGGGCTCCAGGAACTTGTTGGCCACACCCAGCGACAGGCCGCCGATCAGGGTGCCCCACAGGTTGCCGACCCCGCCGAAGACCACGACCATGAAAGAATCGATGATATATGCCTGACCAAGGTTCGGGCCCACGTTGGTGAGCTGGGACAGGGCAACGCCGGCAATGCCTGCAATTCCGGACCCGAGGCCGAATGTGAGGGCATCGACCCTGGCGGCCCTGATGCCCATGGCTCTGGCCATGGCTCGGTTCTGCGAGACGGCCCGGACCTGCAGGCCGATGGCGCTTTTTTTCAGTATAAGGTAGAGCCCGGCAAAGACCAGCAGGGCGAAGAGGATAATGGTCAGCCGGTTGATGGTCAGTGACAGGATCGGATTGATCTGCAGCGATCCGCTCATCCAGGCCGGGGTGGCGACACTGCGGTTGAGGGGTGAAAAGATCGAACGTACGGCCTGCTGCAGAATCAGGCTGATGCCGAAGGTCGCCAGCAGGGTTTCCAGGGGTCTGCCATAGAGAAAACGGATGACCGATCGTTCAATGAGAATACCGGTCAGGCCGGAAACAATAAAGGCGGCCGGGATAGCAAGAAAAAGGGCCAGACCGATGGAGCCGGGCATCATCTGCTGCAGAACATAGGTGGTGTAGGCTCCCAGCATGATCAGCTCCCCGTGGGCCATGTTGATCACCCCGATGACACCGAAGGTAATGGCCAGGCCGATGGCTGCCAACACCAGAACCGAGCCCAGGCTGAGGCCGAAAAACATCTTTTCCAT
>DRKH01000346.1 GCA_011051825.1 Desulfobulbus sp. | reverse complement strand
CTCTGCACGGGCAGGCCTGATTTACATAGGAATCACTAAAGTTCACAGGCCTGACTGCACAGATATGGAGCACTCCTAAACAGTTACAGGTGGTGGTTGGGCTAGTTCTCTGCCCCTACCTGAATAGTTACAATTTATGCTACTGCTTTAATTCGTGAAATTATCAGTTTTTTGAATACGATCCCGTCCCCATAGGAGCCCGCCCCGCGGGCGATTGTAGGTAAAAACAATACGTTGCCGCAAGATCGCCCGCGGGGCGGGCTCCTCTACGGGTCAGATGCCTTTGTCAAGAGTGAATACATATCAGGTTGGCATCTAATCGACTGATTTCAATTTATTTTAAATGCAGGATGGATTTACCCTGACCCTCTGCCAGCGCTCACAACCGTCCCGATACCGAAATAAGAAAACTATTTCAGGGCCGACTCTATGGCCCGGGACAATTCGGCAAGATCAAAGGGTTTGGTAATCGCCGCACAAAATCCATACTCTTGATAATTGGCGATCACCGGATCGTTTGAATAGCCGCTGGCAACGATAATTCGTGCTCCGGCATCGAGTTGGAGAAGTTTACCGACCGCTTCCTCTCCCCCCATTCCACCCGGAATGGTTAAATCCATAATCACCAGATCAACCGGTATACCGCTATCCTGCAACTCCTGGTACCTGTTGATCGCCTGCTCACCATCCGCCACCAGAATCGGTTCATGTCCAAGGATGAGCAGTTGTGAGCTGGCCAGGGCACGCAGCATTTCCTCGTCATCCATGACCATGACCCTGGCCGCCTGCACCGCAGATGTCTTTTCCGGCCGGTCTTCAACCTTGTCATCTGCCTCCGGTACGGCAGGCAGATAAATGGTAAAGGTCGTCCCTTTGCCGGGAACGGAGTCCACCAGAAGATGGCCGTCATGCTTGTTGATGATGGAATGGCAGATAGCCAGTCCCAGCCCGCTGCCCTCCTGCTTGGTCGTGAAATAGGGATCAAAAATCTTGTTCAGTATTTCCCGGGGGATACCGATGCCGGTATCCTGCAGACTTATGCGAACATAGTTGCCGTTATCCACACTCAGGAGGGCTTCCATGGCCGCATCATGAACATTGGTACAGCTGATGGCAATGGTCCCGCCTTCGGGCATGGCATGTTTGGCATTCAGGATAATATTCTGGATCACCTGACTGATCTGCCCGCCGTCCACCTCAGCCCTCCACAGCTGCTCGGGAAAATCGTAGCTGCAGACAATCCGGCTGCCACGGAGGACAAAGTCCGCCGATTCCGTAATCAGTTCCGGCAGGTCGGCCACCTCTCTGATCGGGTCGCCACCTTTGGAAAAGGTAAGCAGCTGACCGGTGAGCTTTGTCGCCCGTTTCGTTGCCTTCTCGGCCTCCCGAAGCAGAGAAAGCGTTTCAGAATCCTCCTGGGCAACCCGATATCCGGCCAGCTCAATGTTACCGAGAATGCCGGAAAGAATATTATTGAAATCATGGGCAATGCCGCCGGCAAGGACGCCGACGGATTCCAGCTTTCTGACCTTAAGCAGCTCCTCTTCCATCTTTTTCTCGTTGGTTATATCCCGAAAGACGAGAACAACCCCGATAATCTCACTGTCCCGATCCCTGATGGGAGCGCCGCTGTCGGCAATGGATCGGACCGATCCATCTCTTGCAATCAGCGCCGTATGATTGGCCAGCCCGACAATCCTGCCAAGCTGAATCACCCGCTGTACCGGGCTTGCACATTTCCGCCCTGTTTTCTCGTTGATAATATTGAAGACCTCTGCAGAAGGCCTGCCCCGGGCCTCACCACTGGGCCAGCCGGTCAACTCTTCCGCCACCTTGTTCAAAAAAAGAATCCGGCCCTGGATGTCCGTTGTTATCACCCCGTCGCCAATGGAACGCAGGGTTACGGAGAGTCGCTCCTTTTCCTCCAGCAACGCTGCCTCGGCCCTCTTCCTGGCACTGATATCGGTGGCGATTTCCATCCGCACCATTCTCCCGTCCGTCCAGCGGATGGCCTGATCCCGGCACTCAAACCACTGGCCGCTCAAGGTGTTTCGGAACTCCCAGACATGGACCCCTGCCGGTTGGCCGTGCTCGTCCACCAGCAGATGGTTGGTGCAGAAATCACAGGGCCCGGTCTGTCCCCGCTGCAGCGTCAGGTAACATGTTTGGCCGATACAGTCTCCAAAGATATCCCGGCCGTACCTGTTGACAAACAGGACTTCATAAGTCTCCATATCAGCCACATACACAAAAGCGTCCATGCTGTCGAGCACTGCCTGAAACCGCTCAACCGTAAGGCTCACCTGCTCATCTCTGCTTTTGATCGCCCCGATAATGGTGTTGAATTCAACAATACCGGCAGAGATCTCCGAGCTCAGCAGCAGCCCGTCTCCCTGTTTAGACTGTTCCAGTGCCCTGACGATGTCACTGACCGGCCGGGAGAAAAACCGGTTAAAAACAACATGGAGGGCAAAAAAGAGCAGGAAAAAAAGAAGCAGGAGAGAGGCGAATTGATTGAAAAGGATTTTTGTTACCGCGCCCGTCATCACGGACTTGGGGATGGAGTAATAAATAATCCAGTCCGACGGCTCTGTAAACTGCTCGCTCAGAGCAATAAAGCTCTCTCCATTATAGGTAAAGGAAAACAGTCCGCTCTCATCCGGGACGCTCCGGCTTTTCAGGTTAAAGCCCAGGTTGTAGCGGGTCGTCATCAGTGTTCTGTCGGGATGATAAATCGTCCGGCCCGTTGCCGACAGCACAAAGAGAATCTCCCCGTCATAGAGCTTCCCCTTTGCAAAATCGGCCATGATGGAGGTAAAATTTTCCAGGCTGCGCTCTACAACCAGCAGGTATCCGTCATCAAGGGCATACTGTAAGGCCACCACGGAACGCTTTGTCAGCAGAGACTGGTGTACCTGCCTGGTCTGTCCGTTTTTTTTCGGTACCATGGCACTGAAGTCGAGCCCGATATACTCACGATATGGCTTGGAAATCAAAAAAACCCTGCCCCGGGGGTCAAGAATATAAAACGTATCCTGATAAAACTTAAAATAATTTGAGGCTGCAAGGCGGGCAAACAGCTCTTTCGCCCGGCCCGGGCCGGATGTGTTCAGAACCGAAGCGATCATGGGATCGGTATGAAAAAGGGCGTCTTTTATGAGGGCCCGGGCCACGTTGATCCTGGCCTTCATGGTTCTGGAACATTCCGCTTTGAACCTCTGATATTCGACAACACCGCTCACCAGGGCAATAATCAGTAAGACCACCAGTGTGACAACGGAGAAAACCAGGTTGATCTTTTTTCGCAGGGGCTGGAAACCCACTTAAATTTCTCCATTATTGCGAAACTGTTTCTTGCGGACAACGACTTCGTAAACCGGCCGGACCACATCACCATAGCGGTCAAATTGCACCCGCCCCATGAGAGTATTGTATTCTTTGGCCGGCAAGGCCTTTTTCAGCGCCTCAGCGGACGGGGTCGGACACCGTCTGAGGGCATCGGCAAGGATCATGATCATCTCATATGCCCTGGTGGATTTGGCGTTTGCCTTCTTGTGAAAGGTTGCCTCAATGTCACGGGCAAAGGCAAGGTAGTCGGGGCGGGTATTGTCCGGATTGATGAAGGTCACAAGAGTCAACCCCTCGGCACTGTCTCCGGCATATCGCATCAGATCCGGATTCTGGGCCCAGAGGGTAGCGATACGGAGGCCGCTGTAACCCGCCCCCTGCAGCTTTTGCAGAGCCACTCCGGTCATACTGGCCTCGGTGAGCAAGACAACCGCATCAGGCTGTGCCTGAAGCAGATCATGCAGAATCCGTGTCCAGTCGGCCTGGTCCCTGGATTCAAACTGCACCTCGGTGGTTGGCCCGGCAAAACGCTGTTTGACCTGTCCGACAAAATCGACAACAAAATCAGGATTGGTCATATCCATGAGAAAGGCCACGGAATGCACCTTTCTTTTTTTCAGCAGGTCGGCGACCTTCCGGCCGTAGAGGGCGCAGTCAACCGAAGTCCGGAAAAAAAGATCGTCCAGTCCGCTCAGTCTGGTGGTGGCCGTATAGGCGGTGATGAGGAGCGTGTTGTGTGCGCTGACATAGGGCAGCGCCTTGACGGTGCTTGAAGAATAACTGTGGCCGATAATCGCCACCACCCCTTGTCCAATGAGGGACTCGTCTGCGGCCCTGATCCCCTGGTCCGTATTTTTATCATCACGAATCAGAAGTTCAAGCGGACGACCGTTGATTCCTCCGCTGCTGTTGACTTTGTCAACGGCAAGAAGCGCCCCGTCCCGGATATCTTCTCCGGCCTCACCGCCCCGGCCGCTGAGATTGATGGACATGCCGATCTTAATCGGCTGCTGCCGGTTATTACAGGAGGACAGGAGCAAAACGAACAAACACGAAAAGGACAAAATACTGAAAAAACCACGGTGTCGCCCCATGCCGTTTCCCTCCTGTTTGAGATTCCGTTGCATGAATACGAACAAAGCACGGCACGCCGTTGCTCGTACCACTCAACGTGTACTCTATATTTATGTAGCGTAACTGGTCACAGGATTTGTAACTATGTATTTTTTTTATCGTAACTGTTCAGGGGTACCGTAAATTCGTGCAGGCGTGACTGGCCGCAGGTAACGGAGACTCCGATAGCCCCTCTATGCGGGCAGTCGCGACCGTGCGAAGAGGCAAACGAGGGATGAGATTCCGTGCGGTACCCATGAACACTTATAATGTAGCACGTAGTCCGTTCCCCAGTCAAACAGGATTACAGCAGGACTCTCGTTATGCAGCTCTCCCCTGCCTGCTTACAGCTCCTCCATGGACCGGATTTGATGGAAAACACCCTCTTCGAATCTCAAACCGGGCCTGTAGACATCGACTTGGATGTTCGCTTTCCTGTAGAATTTCTTTGCAAAATCGTCTTTTTTTTTATATCTGTTATGTTTTTTAGTTCAGCTGTGTACAGATGGGCGGGGAGAATGCCCTGCAAGCCCGCGCCGATACGGTTGAACACTTTCGTGTAACCTGGAAGAAAAACTATGAATAACCATCTGTTAGCATTAAAAGATTTCAGCAGGCAGCAGCTGCAGTCTCTGATTGTCCGGGCTATCCGGCTTAAAAATGAGGCCGCAGACAATGTCCGTCATCAGCAGCTTGCCGGCCGTACGGCCTGCCTCTTGTTTGAAAAACCCTCCACCCGAACCAGGGTTTCTTTTGAATCGGCCATGTACGGCATGGGTGGCCAGGTGATCTTCATGTCGGCCAAGGAAAGTCAGCTCGGCCGCGGGGAACCGCTCAAGGATACGGCCCGGGTTCTTTCCCGCTATGTGGACTGTATCGTGGTGCGAACCTTTGGCCAGGAAGTGGTGAATGAACTTGCCCGCTATGCAACCATACCGGTGATCAACGCCCTGACCGATCTTTATCATCCCTGCCAGATCCTCAGTGACCTGATGACGGTGATTGAAAAGAAAGGCGCGCCGGAAAATCTGAAAATCGTCTGGCTGGGTGACGGCAACAATATGGCCAACTCCTGGATTGAGCTGGCCTCAATCTTCGGTTTTCCTCTGACCCTTGCCTGCCCGGAAGGCTATGATCCCGACGCAGCCGTCCTTGAAGAGTCCTGCAGACGCAGCAAGCACCCGATCACCGTACTCCGTGATCCGGTTGAAGCGGTTCGGGATGCCGATGTGATTAATGTCGACGTCTGGGCCTCCATGGGTCAGGAGAGTGAGCAGCAAGAGCGGACAGGTATTTTTCGCCCCTTTCAGCTCAATGCCAAGCTGCTGGCCCGGGCAAAAGATGATGCCGTGGTCCTGCACTGCCTGCCGGCCCATCGGGAGGAAGAGATTACCGAAGAAATTCTTGAAAGTCCCCGATGTGTTGCCTTTGATCAGGCGGAGAACAAGATGCATATACACAAGGCCATTCTCGAGACATTTATAAATGGTATGTATGAAGGGTAATGAGGCCCGGGTGTTGAGAACATCCCGGATTTGCAGCTTTTTCCCTCAGCACGCAACCCACAATCTGCATACGGACAGAATGATAAACCAGCAAGCGATGAAACAGGACAGGGCATAGAGACAGAGCATAGTTCTCATCACCGCAGGCGGTAATTATTCCGCTCTCTGTCCTCTGTTACGGATAAACCCTATATACAATCAGCCCGTTACATGGTGTAGCCGGCAACTTCGTTAACAAGAATCGTACAATAATCGGCCCGACCGAATCTGGAACAACAATCTATGAGCACACAAAAAATCGTCCTTGCCTACTCCGGTGGACTTGACACCTCGGTGATCCTGAAATGGCTGGCGGAAGAATACGGCTGCCCGGTCATTGCCTATGCCG
>DRKH01000345.1 GCA_011051825.1 Desulfobulbus sp. | reverse complement strand
TGTAACTGTTCAGGAGTGCTCCATATCTGTGCAGTCAGGCCTGTGAACTATAGTGATTCCTATGTGAATCAGGCCTGACCGTGCAGAGAGGTAGATAAGCGCAGACTTCGAGCGTAGACTCCGTGGGGTGCTCCTGAACAGTTACATAGACTTTTTTGCAAGGTATCCTCAAAACTGAGAACATCTTGTATAACATAGTCTGTCCTCTAAATAATTGATTACGCCAGCTTACAAAAAAAAAACAGGTTTGTCTTGTCGAACTCGAATTCCTTAAAATATTTTACCGGCAAGGTCGTCTCCGTCATTTCCATGGCATCGGAGATCGGCCGGTTGTTGGACTCTGGATCTGCTTTTCAGAACCTCTTTTTATGAGGCAATCATTTTTCTGATTACCCACAATCCTCAGCCGAATGCAAGGGATACCATCGCTGAATATCGGATGGGCATTACGAGCCCAGTGAATTAATGATGAATTACAGGGCGCTGCAACCCGGAAGAGCAAGCGATGTTATCCCTGAATTGTGAAAAGCTGAGTTTTGTACGTAATCAGAATCATTTTTGAAGTCTCTTCATATCTGTGGTAGATGCTGAAACTTGACGGGGGAATTTTGTAACTATTCAGGTGGGGCAACAAATTACTCGAAACGCTAACCTGAACAGTTACGGATTTTTAATTTTTTTAAAGAGGAATATGATGAAGGAAATCAGGGTAATCGCTAAGCAGCCCAATTCAAAAATGTGCTTTGCCTGCGGGCTGGACAACAGCTTTGGCCTGAAAAGCCGGTTCTATGAGCTGGAAACCGGCGAGCTGCTCGGTATTTTTCAACCGGCTGAAGAGCATCAGGGCTATCCCGGTCGTCTGCACGGTGGGCTGGCGGCAACCATTCTTGACGAGACTATCGGCCGGACCATGATGATTCATCAGTCCGATGGAATATGGGGGGTGACGGTTGATTTTTCCATGCGCCTGAAAAAACCGATTCCCCTGGATGGTGAAGTTCGGGTACTGGCCCGGGTGACAAAAGACGGGAAACGTATTTTTGAAGGCAGTGGCGAGATCCTGCTGGCCGGTGGTGAAACAGCCGTGACCGCTCAAGGGAAATACCTGAAGATGGATATCCATAAGATCGCCGACTTTGACGTGGAAGAGCAGTTGTGGAGGGTTGTCCCCTTCGATGATGATCCCGAAACGGTGCGATTGTGAGAGTTTTTTTTAACCATTGCCTTCTGCTGCCCGCGGTCGGGAAAAAATAAAACCACCGACTTGACGGAGTGGGCGAACGGACATATTTTTCCAGGCAGAAGAGGAGGTCTTTTGCTCTGGACGTTTCCCAAGAGTACCGGAACAGGGTGTTGTCTTCCGCAGCGGAAGGTGTCGGATTCAGTCCTGGAGTGGAAGGGTACCGTCCAAAGATCAGCACAGGAGGGAACCGTTATGGCAACATTAACACAGCTTCGTCAGGGACTTGGTCAGGTTTGGGACAGTGTAGTTGAAGGGTGGAACAGCCTCACCCAAAAAGCGTCCAGTGCCATCACCCGCTTTTCCCTGCCGGGTAAACCGGGAAAAGATGTGGATAAACAGGAACTGATTGAAACCAGCCAGCGAAATGTCGGCTGGGGTGTGCTGGCGGCCGAAGTTTTTGATGATTCCAAACAGGTCGTGGTCCGGATTGAGACTCCGGGTATGAAACGGAGTGATTTTGAAATTGAAGTGGTGGATGATATTCTGATCATTCGGGGTGAAAAAAGGACCGAACGGGAATCAGCCCTGGGCCGGTATCATGTGCTTGAATGTGCCTATGGGCGTTTTGAGCGCGCCATACCTCTGCCCGCTCCGGTGGATCAGAGCAGGGCCAAGGCGAAATATCGCAAAGGGATTCTGCGCATCGAGCTGCCCAAGTTAAAAGAGACCGGACCTGCGTTTCGCCGGATTCCGATCAACTGATCTACAATGTCTTTTTCCCTGCGGGACATTCTCTGACCGGAATGTCCCGTTTTCGTGAGAGTTCTTTTTCTCTGGTAACCGCAAAAGAAATTCTTCAATGACGCCTCAATCGGCCAGCGTATCCTTAAGCTGGATAAATGCATCCTCCAGGGCCAGAAAGGTTTCTATCAATCGCGGATCAAAGTGTTTGCCTTTTTCCGCAAGGAGTATTTTTTTTGTTTGTTCATGACTGAATGCCTTTTTGTACACCCGATCACTGGTCAAGGCATCATAGACATCGGCCAGTGCCATAATGCGGGCGGCAACGGGAATGCCGTCTCCTGACAGACCGGCGGGGTAGCCGTTGCCGTCCCATCGTTCATGATGATACATGGCTATCTCAAAGGCCAGGCGCATTGTCTGGGAACCGGTTTTTATATAAATATCACTGAGCAGGTTGCCGCCGATTTCGGCATGCTCCTTCATCTTTTCAAACTCTTCGTCCGTCAGCTTTCCGGGCTTACCGAGAATCGCATCCGGAATTGCAACTTTGCCGATATCATGCAGGGGGCAGACCTGGGCTATTTCTCCGGCCAGCTGGTTGGTGAGACCGGTCTCAGGGTAGTGTGTCGTCAGGTATTGCCCCAGCATCAGAACATATTCTCGTGTCCTTTCCAGGTGCATGCCGGTTTCGTGGCTGCGATAATCGGAAAGGCGGGCCATTGAAAAAATGAGTTCATCCTGACTCTCAAGCCTCAGCAGTTGCCGGGCACGCTGGATGCGGAGTTTCAACTCCTCCAGGTAGATGGGTTTGGTCAGGTAATCGTTGGCGCCGAGGTTCAAGGCCCTGACGATGTTTTCCTTTTCAGCCAGGCCGCTGATGACAAGAATGTATGTGTAGTGCAGCTGTTTTTTTCGAATGGTTTTGATCAAGTCAAACCCATCCATTACCGGCATGATGAGATCCGTAACCACGATGCGAATATTCGGGTTTTTTTCGCAGACTTCAAATGCCTGGACGCCGTTTTCAGCCTCGGTGACCTTGTAACCCGCTTCTACCAGAAGCTGTCGTAAAAGATGTCGTTCGAGCTCACTGTCATCGACGAGAAGAATTTCAACCTGCCGGTTCCGGGTTTCAGTCAGCTCTTCCAGGTGGACATGATTTTCTTTATCTATAAAACCAAGATCACGGAAGAAGTTGATGTCCGTCTCCAGAACATGATTCATGATCCAGTTTTTAAGATACTTGATTGTTTCCTCACCGGTATCTTCGCCTCCCTCATGGAATAGACGTACCATCTGACCGGCCTTTTGGATGAAGCCTCGATGAATGGAAACGTGTTTTTTCTGCCGGGGATGAATTCTGAAAAACGGTTCTTCGGTTTTAAAATGATAGTCGGTATAGGAAACAAGATCCTCTAAAACCCTGCCGAGAACTTCAGCCTCCTGCCCTGTCTCGTTGGCCACGATAAGCTCATTGAGCAGGGAGAAAAGCTTTTTGTGCTGATTATCGATCTTTTTAATTCCTACACTGAAGGAATCATGCCACTGTATCTTTTTCATTATCCTGTCTGAAGGCGACTGCCTTTCAACCTTTGATTCGAATGAACCGGGGAAAAGTAAAATTCCGTAACTGGTCGCATGATTTGTAACTATGTGTTTTCAGCAACCTTAAACCTGTAAGTGATCAGGGGTGCCGTAGATTCGTGCAGGCGCGACTGGCTGCAGGTAAGCGGAACGGAGTGGAGACTCCGATAGCCCCTCTATGCGGGCAGTCGCGACCGTGCGAAGAGGTAAGCGAGCCTGCGAGACTCCGGGCGGTGCCCCTGATCACTTACAAAATTCCGGCTCATGCTCCTGACGAGCAGCCTCCTGATTCTGTCTTTTTCCACGACTTTTTATATGCTATCAGTTTTTTGTCTTTTTTATAAATGATTCTTCCTTTTTTTTTAAGGAAAATGAGGCCAATTTCGGCCTCTCAGTGGGTATCTCGTTGATTTGGATTCGATTTTATTCGAAAAACGCCAACGGAGCTGTGTTGTTTCGGGCTATTTTTATCGTTCGTTATGGCTGTGAAGTTAAAAATCGGGTCCAGTCATGCTGGTTTATGGGAAAAACAACTCGGAAGGTTGGTGCTTATTCATCGTAAGTGTTCAGGGACACCGCCCGGAATCTCGCAGGCTCGCTTACCCGGAGTCTCGCAGGCTCGCTTACCTCTTCGCACGGTCGCGACTGCCCGCAAGAGGGGCTATCGGAGTCTCCACTCCGTTCCGCTTACCTGCAGCCAGTCACGTCT
>DRKH01000344.1 GCA_011051825.1 Desulfobulbus sp. | reverse complement strand
GCATGCCCGCATAGAGGGGCTATCGGAGTCTCGCAGGCTCGCTTACCTGCTGCCATGCGCGCCTGCGCAAATTCGGGGCACCTGTAACGGCTTACATCTTCAAGGTATATGAAAACACGTAGTTATATAGCCTGTGATCAGGTACGGTCAGACCCTCAAAAACAGTCACCGCCAATGTCGTAAAACCGCCGGGGAACGTGTTATCGTGTTAGGACCTGGTTGATTACTTCTGTACTGATCTTCCCGATCTCTTCGGCATTGAAATCAAATCTGCAGAGTTCAATCATCCGGGGCTCTACTTGAACTTCGTAGAGACATCCTCAACGGGTTGTTTCGAATCCATCTCGATAACCTTGATCTCATTGCCGGCTCCGGCTAATGCCTTGCGTACATCGATGGTACGAATGGATTGATCCTTGTAGGTCTTGAATGCATAGCGCAGGTTCTTCAAGTCTGCAACCGATGTCCAGACGGTGTAATCAATGTGAGTACCACTGTCCGTTTTATCCTGAACAGCACCATACGGAATGTCAAAAGCATTCATGATATGGAACATCTGCAGGACAGTTTCCCCGGCAGTTGCAAGCTGAGGAGCAGACTGTGAAAAGGCAACGGCACGGATAAAGCGGGACGGCGGGGTGTAGTCTCCGGGCAAACCGAGCAGCCCGGTTCCCTGTCCAAACCCGCGGATTGTTTTGCCGCTCAGGTCAAGAGGCGCTACATTTGTCGCTGACAGGTTGCTGTAATTACTTAGATTTATCATGTGCCAGTCAAAGGTTGGCGAATTGGTCAGTATGCCGAGGGGATTTTCAAAGAGCTTTAATGTTTTATCGGTGGGTTCGATCACGATGGAAGCGCCGCTACTGTCGGTTATAAGAAAATGGCCCGGAAAGCTTTGCCCGCCTATTTCCTTTTGCGGGTTTTCTACCAGAACGACTTTATCATAATTTGCCTTAACCTCTGCCACTGTTGCGAAATTGCCGAGCAACCATGCAACATAATCCTCGGGAGCCATTGACTTGGCCGCGTTTTCAGGAATACCTTTCTGGTAGCTGGCATAGCCGGGGAGGTACAACGCGCCGATATACAGTCCCTTTTCATTCATGCCGTCCACAACCATATGTTTATTCATAAAGTTGGAGCCGACTATTCCATATTTGGTCGTGTAGTGTATCCCCTGTGCTTTGTCGGGCAGTGAGCTTGTCATCTTGCTTCCGGCCGGTACCACAACGGCATCGGACGCAACATCAAAGCCAAATTCCATGGTCCGCCCGACAACAACTCCCCCGTCTCCTGCAGTAAGCTGGAGGGCTGTGCAGGCATCAGCGGAGTTATTGCTCAACAACAACATGGCGCAGGCTGCACTCACCATTAGAGTCTTTATACCTGTTTTTTTCTTCATTTTTATCTCCTTCTATTGAACTGAATTTTGGCAAAATCGGTCAAAACCATCTTTCGTGTTGTCAAAATCATGTCTGTCGGCAAGCGTCCAGGGCCGTTGGCAGTTTTTTGTTTTTTCACACCAGGAATATCCGGCAGAGCCAATGCATCCATGGGCGTCACGATCACCGCCCACCCGTTTACCTTTGTTCAGCTTCAGATTTCCTTTATACACAACACCGACAACAGGAATATCCTTTAATCTCTCCGGGGAAATTTTAAAGGGATTTTGCTCAAGCAGGGTAAAGGTTGCCTCCTTCCCCACCTTGATCGAACCGATTACGTCTTCCATTTCAAAGGTTCGGGCGGCAGTGATGGTAATGCCCTTCATGGCATCGTAGACAGAAATTTTCTCATCAGGATTCATCACCTGACCGCTGGCTACGATACGGTTTGCTGCGACCCAGGCCAGTAAAAGCGGATCGGCGGGGGCCATGGCAAAGTCGGAATGTAAGGATACGGGCACGCCTCGCTTCGTGAATTCTTTTAATGCAACCATATTGGCCGCTCTTTCCGGCCCGAGTCCGGTTTCACTGTATTTATCTGCCAGGGCCCACAGGTAATAGGGATTGGCCGATATTTCCACGCCAAGGTCTGCGGCCCGTTGTGCCTGGGCACTATCGAAAAGGCCAACGTGGTGGAAGGTGGTGCGGTGGTTCTTTCGTGGATTACGTTTCATAGCCGCTTCGGTAAAATCCAGGTATTTTTCAAAAGCCAGGTCACCTGTGATATGAATGTGAATTTTGTACCCTTTGTCCCACCAGTAATCAAAAATTTTCCGGGCAGATTCAAGAGGAATAATCCATTCTGATTTGCAGTTGTCGCAGTTGTAAAAAGGTTCTCTCAGCTGCAAAGCCAGAGAATAGATGGCACCGTCACCAAAGGTTTTGTACTGGTTGGGGAGAAATTTTATATATTCAGTGTTGTATTGAGCAGGAAGCGCAGCGATGTGATCGGCATAGGCCTCATTGCCTATCTTTTTTACAAATTGTTCCGGAAAACCGGCAATAAGATAAATGGTATAAGCCTGTGCTTTTTCAGTCCCATCCCGCAGTACAGCGTATTCATTTTCAAAAGTGGAGTTGGGAAAACCGGGTTCGGTCATCGCCGTGATACCATTTTGCAGCATCAGCTGCGAGATACGCTCCATGCCCAGTTTCAGCATTTCCTGATCGCCAAAAAACGGGGAAAGTTTTGTCCCTTTCATTATCTGGTAGGCTCGTTCCCAGAAGTGGTAATTGGCCCAGTCGGCCTGTGCATTGTCTTCTTCTGAGAGATCACCTTTTTTGATTCCGTATTTTTTTACACAGGCAGAGTTCAGGTAGATTTCGTGGGTGGAACGTTGCCAGATGATTGTCGGCACTTCACCGGTAACTGTATCAATATCTTTCAGGGTGATATCTCCATGCCACGATTTATGGTAGCCCCAGATCATAACGGTTTTTGTGCGATCCTTTTTGGAATCGATTATATCCTTGACCGCCTTAAGGTAGTTTTTTTTGCCGGAAACTCCGGGATAGGTTTTGTGGGGCATGCGCCATTCGTGGGGAGCAACAATATCGTTGGCCAGGATAAAGCCACCGATGGAGACCGGATGAGCGTGAGGCTCGATAAAGCCGGGCATCATGGTTGTTCCCGCCAGATCCACCTCCAGCATTTTTCCGGCAAAGTTGTTGACTGCATCAGCCTTTTTACCGGCATACATAATCTTGCCGTCCCGTTCAACGACAGCTTCCACATAAGTCGGTGTGTCTCCTTCCATGGTGATAATATCACCACCGTAATAGAGGGTCTGCTGCAGGTTGTCGGAATCAGCATACGTCGGATTTCCACAGGACATGAAAACCGTGACAAAGGTGAGCACCATTGTTATTTTAAACATGTTCATTTCCTTTACAGGGCACCAGAGGGCATAACCGTCAAACTGAGAACCGCATGGTTCCCATGTAGACTGTAGTTCGGACTTCAGTCCGATAAATCTCGTTCGACACAGGACTGTAGGCCGACCAACAAGGTTGCCGACTCGCCCGACTTTTCCTTTCCTTGACGACTATGGCCCAAAGGTTTTTTTGAGAATGAAATTCGCCTGAAGCATAATGGGCAACTTGCTCCCTCCGTTATCAGGTGTAATTACGGAATACTGGTACTCATCAATGAGTAGCGATAAAGGGCAAAACCACTGTCAGGGAAGAGGGGAGCTTAGCGCTACCTGTAAAGTGGTAATGATAAATTTTCTTTACTGTACAGCGGTTATTGGCTGGAAGCAAGGCATATAAGGTGGTCCTGGTACTGTTGCTGTCATTACAATTCAACACAAGAGGCTTCTTATGACAAAAAAACACGAAGAAACACCTGCCGGCAAGGTCTGTACCTTTCCAGATCCGGATCTCTCCGGAATCACCGTGGTTGAGCTGGAACCCAACCAGTCACCAGCGGATTACCTTGCGGCCATGGAGCTGGCAAAGGAGGAAGCAATCAGACACATGGACGATTATATGCTGATTTCCTGGTATGACCGCGACCGTGACTTTGAATCACCGCAACATACCACCGAATCAGATGCCCCATCCGCTATTCCCGGATATGTCAATTACGGCATCAGCCATGAGGCCAAGCTCAAAGTGGATATCGAACAGGGGCGGTTTGTCTTTTTTTTCACCCCGATTGACTTCTAAGCCACCGGGGCCTTAAGGGCTTCGGAAATG
>DRKH01000343.1 GCA_011051825.1 Desulfobulbus sp. | reverse complement strand
TTTTCTTACAAAAAGGCAAAAATCGCTAACTAGTTGATATGTCAAGAGAAATTTAGATTTTAGCCATTATTTTTCCAAATGTTTACGAAGCTAATTTTAACCGATGACGCTATTGCGTCGTTTAACCCATATTCGGGAATTGCTGACAAAGGCCGAATAAAAAGGCATGACTTTTATGAAAAGTATATATCATCTCAAATGATTTTCCACTAAATTCGACGGACTGGGGTTGTAGTGATAAAGAAAAATCACATGGAACCGGCATGAAACCAGACGATTACCAAGAGCAACCAAGGAGTTTCTATTGAGCCCAATCCTTTAATTTTATTAGTGTATGATGGTCGGGGCGGCAGGATTCGAACCTGCGACCTCCTGCTCCCAAGGCAGGCGCGCTAACCAGGCTGCGCTACGCCCCGACACGGAGGGATATACTGGAAAACCATACCTGATACCGGGTTTTCACACTGAACGCAACCATTTTTTGAACTTTCTCTTGACGAGCCCTCGGCACTGTGCTAATTAACTGCCTCGTTATCTACATACATCTCGTGGATACGGGTGTAGACTTTCTTATTATTCTTGAATTTCGGAAAGATGCATCTTATTATTTTTTATACTTGGTAAAATCTGAGCATGTGTTCCTCGGTAGCTCAGTTGGTAGAGCGGGTGGCTGTTAACCACCTTGTCGGCGGTTCGAGTCCGTCCCGAGGAGCCATTTTTTTTAGAGCCTGGTCTTTTAGACCGGGCTTTTTTTATTTCCGGTAACCATGAACCTTCAGCTCTTCGGGGCAGCACCTCATGTACGGGACAACGTGTCCCCCGACTGCCACAGAGCTTCAAACACGTCCGGCACATAAAAAAAACCATGAAGTATTGCATAGGGATAGATACCGGCGGCACCTACACCGATGCGGTCCTGCTGGAGAGCGAAACCGGCAAGGTCGTGCATTGGGCAAAGAAGCCGACAACCCATCATGATGTCGGCATCGGCGTGGGCAATGCCCTGGCCGCCCTGTTTTCCCAGGAGATACAGGCAGCAGACGTGGAATGCCTTGCCGTTTCCACCACTCTGGCAACCAATGCGGTTGTGGAAAACCGGGGAGCCCGGGTCGGCCTGTTTGTCCTGGGCTATGTCCGCCATTTCAAATTGCCGGTGGTGGCCAATGTCTTTCTCAAAGGCGGCCATGATATCTCGGGAAACGAAGAACAGCCGCTTGATATTGAAAACCTGATCGACACCCTCCAGGGATTGAAAGATGAAGTGGACAGTTATGCCGTCTGCGGTGCCATGTCTATCAAAAACCCGACCCACGAGCTGGTGGCGGAAAAGGCCATTGCCCTGATCGATCCGAAACCCGTTTTCTGCTCCCACCGAGTCAGCAGTCATCCCGGCATGCGGGAACGGGCAGCGACCGCCTGTCTCCATGCCCGGCTGCAACCGCTGATGGTGGATTTTCTCGCATCCATCCAGGGTTCCATGGCCAAAGTGGGCCTGGAATGCCCGGTAACGATAATCTGCGGTGACGGCCAGGGAGTGGCCCTGGATACCGTTTCCCACCGGGCCGCCATCACCATGGCCAGCGGCCCTGCCGCCACGGCCGGTTTCGGTGCAACCGCCGGTGAACACACGGCCCTGGTGGTTGATGTCGGCGGCACCACGACCGATGTCTGTATGCTCAAAGACGGACAGCCGGTTATGAACAATGAAGGGTGCCGCATCGACCGATGGCAGACCCATGTGAAGGCCATCGACATGTACACTGCTGCCGGTGGAGGTGACAGTCATCTCTCCTGCAGTCGCGAGGGCGGGATAACCCTGCTCCCGACCAGAGTACAGCCACTGGCAACAACACCGGATATCCCTGATCCGGCAGGCTGGCTGGGCTGCGGTCAACGGGACGGCTTGATCCTGCCGGTTCCCGGCGTTGTCGACCCCGAGGATCCTGTTCTTTCCTGTCTGGCCGACAAAGGCCCGTTGACCCCTGAAGCCCTTGCCCGTCAGAGCGGGATGAGCGGGGTCACCCTGGAAAAACGTATTGAGCGCCTGCTTTTTCTACAAAAAATCGGAATTACGGGCTTTACGCCCACCGATGCCCTTCACGTTCTTGGTCGGCTGGATATCGGCGATGTCGAAATCGCAACCCGGGGAGCAGAGGCACTTGCGGCACAACTCGGCCTGACGGTGGAATCACTGTGCCGACAGACCCTGGATCGCACGGAAGAAACCATCGAAAAAATCATCCTCGACTATCTCGGCCGCTCTATCTGGGGTGAACAGCAGGCAACGCCTTTTCTCAACCACATGGACAATGAGTTGTTTTCAATCCAGTTCAAGCTCAAACTCCCCTTGATTGGCATCGGAGCCGCAGCCCGGGTCTTTCTCCCGGGGGTAGCCAAACGGCTGCAGACGACCGTTACCTTTCCCGATCTCTTTGAAACCGGCAATGCCATCGGCGCCGCCCTGATCGGGATGAAAAGACGGTAAGGCCCCTTTTCTTCCATGGCCCTGCACAATTCCAGGGCCTGCAAGCACCTAAAGGTAACTCGTCACAGGCACCCCGTGATCAGTTACACCTAAAGATGTGCCGGATTCCCGACAGTCTGCAGCATTGACCGCCCCTTCGCCCCATGTTCCCGCTGGAACACCACGCACATCCTATCGATATTTCATAATAATTTGCAAAAAACTATCGGCATGCTTCGCCCGGCACGGCATCTGCATGGTTTCAAGCCACCTGACATCGGGGAGAAGTTCACCAAAATGAATGCCAATTTTTACTGAGGATACGCCATGAAAATTCAAGCCATAGTTGTCTGCTGTTTCCTGCTCGTCGCAAGCCGGAACAGTTTTGCAAAACAGGGGGACATCAGCCTTGCCTTAAAAGGGGGAACACTCGGAATAGGCGGGGAAGCGGGTGTTGCCCTCAGCGATGATCTTGTCCTGCGGGGCGGTGTCAACTACTTGAAGTTTGATTTTGATTCCACCATCAGCGACATTGACTATACCATGGAGCCGGAATTTAAAAACGGCTCCCTGCTTCTGGACTGGCACCCGTTCAGCGGTTCTTTTCGCCTGACCGGCGGCCTGTATATCAACGGAAACGAGGTCAATGTCGACGGGACCTACAGACGGGACCTGCTTCCGACGGAATTACAACAGTATGCCGGCCTGGCTCGGGTCAAGGGAACAGTGGACTTCAACAGTATTGCCCCCTATGCAGGCCTGGGCTGGAACAGCAACCATGGTGAAAAAGGGTGGGGCCTTGCCTTTGATATCGGGGTTATGTTCCAGGGCTCACCCAATGTATCCGATCTCCATGTCGAAGCACCATTTGATATCAACGGCAACCCGGAAGTTACCCGTTTCCTTGAGGAACAGAAAAAGGCGATTGAAGACGATCTGGATCCGTTCCAGTACTATCCCGTGGCCTCACTGACCTTGAGTTACAACTTTTAACCTGCTTTTAAAGCAGGATTTCATGCCTTAAAAAACAGCGTCATACCCATCAGGCTGCAGGGCCCATTTTCGCCCATAAACATGTACCTGATGGGTTTCCGTTCCGTTGTTTTCCACAATGCCGCCGGCATGGAGCCAGAGAAGAAGTCCACCACTGAGATTATACATATCTGAATACTTCGGGCCATAGTTTTTGACAAACAACCCACTGCGATAACCGATGGTGCAATAGCAGAGGATAATCTTTTCTCCGAAGCCACGGGAGGTCTGCAGGAATTCCTCCTCGGTAAGGGCCCCGGGCAGCATGGAAACGACCTGCTCAACCGGATCGCGAACATCGACAAACACGATCCGGTTCCGGCCCAGGAGCAGCACGGCCTGCGTTGCCTCTATCTCCGGGACCCCTCGAAAAGATCTGCGGTAGCGGCCATACATCTTTTCGGCCTTTCGCCGTCTTTTCCGATTTTTGCGGCTCTCCGGGATTTTCATACCGATCCTTTTCACTTTACTTTCTACCACGACGTCGTATATTAGAAAGAATTACTATTTATCTGAAAACAGATCGTTTCGAGTTCCGGGTTCCGAGTTCCGGGTTTCGGGTTTCGGGTTGAACGTTTCCCGTCTTTGGCGGTATTGCTTGTAACAAAAAAAACAATATCAATATCCCACCATTGCCGGCGACCCTGCCCATGGCCACGGATGCTGTTTTCATGCTTCGAAGTCTGCGCTATCTGTTGTGCCCTCCGGGCATGCTGGTTTATTGCTGGCTTATCCGAAAATTGCCGCGGAGCGCCTGGATGCTACGCAGCACCGCAGAGCGGTGCTGCGAGAGCGATCTTGTTACACCGCTCTGCGGTGTAACACAATAATTTTTGATTTTAAAACAAGGTTGCCCGCCCGCTCTGCGGGTAGATGAGTCCTCCGTAAATAGAACGATTTTCATCGTTCGTTGTGCCGCCAAGGCATGCTGGTTTATCCAAAAATCTCCAGGGAGGACATGGCTGTCCATGCCGGAGTCGGAGATTTTCATTATTCGTTGTGGCTGGGACGGTAAAACCCGAAGTCTGCGTTCGCTCCGCTTATCTGGTCCAGCCACGCTGGTTTATCCCTCTTTGTCAAGTTATGGAACACTTTCTAAGCCAGATTGAAACCTACCTGCACGGCTCCCTGCTGCTGGCCTTTGCCGCAGCCTATGCCGGAGGACTCCTTGCATCCCTGACCCCCTGCGTATACCCGATGATCCCCATAACCGCCGGTGTCATCAGCAATTCCAATATCGGCGGATCGAAACTGCGCGGCTTTCTGCTCTCTGTGACCTATATCACAGGGATGGCCCTGACCTATGCCGGCCTGGGAATTTTTGCCGCTGCCACTGGCAGATTTTTCGGAACAATAAACACCAGCCCCTGGACCTATCTCATTGTCGGGAATATTATCCTGCTGCTGGGCATCGGCATGCTTGATGTATTCCGCCTGCCGGACTTTGCCCCACAGATACATACAAAAATCAAGGGAATGCCCGGGGTTTTTGTTGTCGGCATGGCCTCGGGCCTGATTGCCGGCCCCTGTACGGCCCCTGTCCTTGGTGCCCTGCTGGCCTATGTTGCCTCCACCGGCAATCTTTTTCTCGGCGGCTCCCTGCTTTTTGTGTTCTCGTTCGGTATGGGCACTATCCTGATCGCAGTCGGGACCTTTTCCGGTATCCTGGCCAGTATCCCCCGTTCCGGAAAATGGATGGTTATCATAAAAAAAACCATGGGTTTTTTCATGATCGGCCTGGCCGAATATTTTCTCATCCAGGCCGGCATGATGTTCATTTAACAGCCATGAAAACGGACCGGCAACACATGCATGCAACCTGCTGTGTCATCGTGATTTTCGGCTAAACCACTACCTATGCATCAATGGAGATGGCGTATGTATAAACGATTTTTTCCACTTGTCCTGATATTCTGCCTTGTTCTGCCTTTTACCGCAAACGCCCTCGGGGTCGGAGACACCATCCCCTCGTTTTCCGGCACCGACCTTGACGGCAAGCCTGTCGATATGGCCCAGGTGATAGGAAAACAGCCGGTCATGCTTATTTTCTGGGCCTCCTGGTGCCCGAACTGCAAACGCGAAGTTCCGGAAATAAATAAATTTTATGACAAGTATGGTCCTCAGGGGATGGCCTTTATCGGAATCAATGTGGGCTTTAACGACTCGATAGGTCGAGCTCGAGCCTTTATGAAGATAACAAAAATGGCCTACCCGGTCCTCTTTGATGCAAAAGGAACACTCTCAAAAGAGTATAAAGTGCGGGGTGTACCGACCGTCATTGTGGCCGACAAACAGGGTAAGGTGGTCTCCAGAAGCTTTGGCGCACCTGAAATCACTGATAAACAGTTTAAACAGCTTAACCGATAATACCTTGTTTATCTGTAACTATTCAGGTAGGGGCAGAGAACTAGCCCTACCACCACCTGTAACTGTTCAGGAGTGCTCCATATCTGTGCAGTCAGGCCTGTGAACTATAGTGATTCCTATGTGAATCAGGCCTGACCGTGCAGAGAGGTAGATAAGC
>DRKH01000342.1 GCA_011051825.1 Desulfobulbus sp. | reverse complement strand
TCAAATCTCCTCCACAGAACCATCTACCTAATTTTAGGGATATTATTAAATAACTACAGATCGCACAAGATTTTATATCGTTGTCTCTAAATGTTATATCGCCAACATTGAAGTCGAAGTTATTTTTGAGTGAACCCTTAAGCTGCTCACCCAGCTCTACGGGGACCGGCTGCTGATTGCCAACGCCACCGGCTGTACGGCGATCTATTCCGGCAACCTGCCGACAACTCCCTACCGGACCAATGACCAGGGCCGCGGCCCGGCCTGGGCCAACTCGCTGTTCGAGGATAATGCCGAATTCGGTTACGGCATGCGGCTGGCGGTGGACAAGCATGGCCGGCAGGCCCGGGAACTGCTGCGACAACTGGCCCCGTCCCTTGGCGACTCGCTGGTCAGGGAACTGCTTGAAGCCGACCAGGACACGGAAACCGGCATCAGCAAGCAGCGACAGCGGGTGGCGTCGCTCAGAGAGAAACTTGCCGGGGTCCGGAAACCCGAGGCAAGGACGCTTGAACAGCTGGCGGAATACCTGCTGACCAAAAGCGTCTGGCTGATCGGCGGTGACGGCTGGGCCTTTGATATCGGCTACGGCGGTCTGGATCATGTGCTGGCCCAGGACCGGGATATCAACGTCCTGGTGGTGGACACCGAAGTCTATTCCAATACCGGCGGCCAGGCCTCAAAGGCGACCCCCATCGGTGCTTCTGCAAAATTCGCCACCAGCGGCAAGGCCATTGCCAAAAAGGATCTCGGGTTGATGGCCATGAACTACGGCCATGTCTATGTGGCCAGTGTCGCCTTCGGGGCCAAGCCGGAACAGACAGTCAAGGCCTTTGTCGAGGCGGCCTCCTACAAGGGTCCCTCTCTCATCATCTGCTACAGCCACTGCATTGCCCACGGTTATGACTTGAAATTTGGTCCGGCCCAGCAGAAAAAGGCCGTGAACAGCGGGGTCTGGCCGCTGTACCGCTACGATCCCAGACGGGTGGCAGCCGGAGAACCGGGGCTTATCGTAGATGCTGCCGGGGATAAAATTCCGGTCAGCGAATATACCCAAAATGAAACCCGTTTCCGGATGGTGAAAAAAATCGATCCGCAGGGTTTTGAGCTGTACAGCCGCAAGGCCCAGTCAGGAGCCAAAAGGAGAATGGCCATGTATCGTTATCTCGCCGACCTCCGCCTGCCGGTTAATGGAGGGACGGAAAAGTGACCGATTCTGTTCCCACATCGCACCGATGTGCACAATATGCAATAACTACCGAGGCAGCATAATGAACTATGTACAGGGGTTCAATGAGATAGGGATAGAGGATGTCCCGGAGGTGGGCGGGAAGAACGCTTCGCTGGGCGAAATGTACCGGAACCTGACCGAGGAGGGAGTGCGGGTGCCCAACGGCTTTGCCGTCACCGCCTCGGCCTACAAGTATGTCCTTGATGCCAACAGGGCCTGGGATAACCTCCATGCCGAGCTCGATGATTTTGACCCGGATGATGTCAAGGAACTGCAGGCACGGGGTAAGAGGTGCCGGGAAATCATCTATTCCTGCGATATTCCGGAAGATCTGCAGGAGGAGATCCTCCAGGGCTATGCGGCGCTGAAAAAGGAATACGGCGCCGAAATGTCGCTGGCGGTCCGGTCTTCGGCAACCGCCGAGGACTCACCCGAGGCCTCTTTTGCCGGTCAGAATGACACCTATCTCAATATCGCCTCGGATGAGGCCCTGCTCGACGCCTACAAACGGTGCCTGGCATCAAATTTTACCGACCGCTCTATCCACTACAAGTTCGACAATCATTTCGACTTCTACAAGGTCTACCTGAGCGTGGTGGTCATGAAGATGGTCCGTTCCGACAGGGGCGCAAGCGGGGTCATGTTCAGCCTGGATACGGAAACCGGCTTCAGGGACGTGGTGTTTATCAACGGTACCTGGGGCCTGGGAGAAAACGTTGTCCAGGGTACCATTGACCCGGACGGCTTTTATGTGCACAAGCCCACCTTTACGCAGGGGTTTCGCACGGTTCTCAAGCGGCGGCTGGGAAAGAAGGAATTGAAGATGATCTTCACCGGCACGCTCAATCTTGACAACATTGCGGTTGAGTATACCAGAAATATCGAAACACCGGCCGAGGAACGGACCCGTTTCTGTATCACCGATGAGGATGTTATGGTACTGGCCGATTATGCCATCAAGGTGGAAAACCACTATTCCACGAAGGCCGGGTTTCATAAACCCATGGATATGGAGTGGGCCAAGGATGGCGAAGACGGACATATCTACATGGTCCAGGCCCGTCCTGAAACTGTTGAATCGCAGAAAAAAGGAGCCATCCTTGAGATGTATCACCTCAAGGAACAGGGCAGAATATTAACCACCGGCCGGGCTGTTGGCACCAGGATAGGTCAGGGCAAGGCCCGTTATATCCCGTCGGCGGACCGGCTGAGCGAGTTTCGGCCCGGTGAGGTGCTGGTGGCGGACACCACCACGCCCGACTGGGAGCCGGTGATGAAGACCGCTGCCGCCATTGTCACCAACCGGGGCGGCCGCACCTGCCATGCCGCCATCGTCAGTCGTGAACTCGGCATCCCGGCCATTGTCGGCGCGGATAATGCCACGCAACGACTCGCCGACGGCCGGGAGGTGACGGTCAGCTGCGCCGAGGGGGAAACAGGGTATGTCTACGACGGTATCCTGGACTTTGAAATTATCCGAACCGACC
>DRKH01000341.1 GCA_011051825.1 Desulfobulbus sp. | reverse complement strand
CAGAACCTTTCCGATCACCCCTACATGGCACCCGGGTTCATCCTCCCCTATGCGGCCTCGTCCGGCTGCTACTGGAATAAATGCTCCTTCTGCCCGGAAACTGCGGAAGGCAATCCCTATACCGTCCTGGCCCCGGACCGGGTTCTGGAGGATCTGGCACAGCTCAGAGGCCAAAAAACTCCAGCGCTGATTCACTTTCTTGATAATGCTCTCAGCCCGAAGCTGATGACCGCCCTTGCCCAGCACCCGCCGGGAGCGCCCTGGTATGGATTTGCCCGGGCCTGCCGACAACTTGCCGATCCCGCGTTCTGCAGAAAACTCAAAAAATCCGGTTGCCTGATGCTGAAACTGGGCCTGGAATCCGGCGATCAGGACGTGCTGGATGCCATGGACAAGGGCATTGATCTCGCTCTGGTCTCCCGGGTGCTGGACGCACTTGAGCAGGCCGGCATCGCCACCTATGTCTATCTGTTGTTCGGCACCCCTGCCGAATCCATGGCCGAGGCCCGGAAAACCCTTTCTTTTATCAGCGGTCACCACGGGGCGGTCACCTTTCTCAATCTGGCCATATTCAACATGCCGGTCTGCAGCTCCGAGGCCGGGCAACTGGCCATTCATGATTTTTACGAGGGCGATCTTTCCCTGTACTGCGACTTTACCCATCCGCGTGACTGGGGTCGAAAAAAAATCCGCCGGTTCCTTGATCAGGAGTTCAAAAAACACCCGGCTATTGCGCCCATCATCCACCGTGATCCGCCGCTTTTCACCTCCAACCACGCCCCGTTTTTTACTTCCCTGACCAACGGCCCTGGATATTCGATATAGCGCAGCGCGCAAACAAGACTAGAACGGCTGTAAGAAGGCAAAAAGTGTTCCGTCAAAGAGAAAGAGTCAAGAAAGAGGAGTCATCAAGAAAGAGGGGTCGAAAGAGGAGGGGTCAAGTCTACCTTTGACCTTTATTGTGGATGTGTGATATAAAAAAACATGTCTCGTCCTTTACGTATAGAGCTATGCAATCAGAGAATTAGTGTGCAAAACATTCAAAATTGAAATTGATATCCTTATGGTTTTAAAACGTGGAACAGAAAATATTCCACGAGATGTCGCCATTTTTTTACAGAGAAAATATTGTGACCAAAGAATAACTCTTCCCATCAGTTCTTCTTGACAATCTGTATCCTGCTGGATACAATATCTTCATGAAATACATTATGAAGAGCACCAAACAGTTTGATAAGTGGTTTGGTAAATTAAAAGACAAATCAGTCAAAGTAAAAGTGTTGGCTCGTCTTAGCCGAGTTGAAAATGGAAATTTTGGAGATTTTAAGCCACTCAATAACAGGCTGTCCGAACTGAGGTTCTTCTTTGGTGCAGGGTTACGAATTTACTATACAGTCAAGAACAATAGTGTTGTTATTTTACTTGTCGGTGGTGACAAAGATAGCCAAAAAGAAGATATCGTTAAAGCCAATGAGTTCCTGGCTGATATGGAGGAAGAAAATGATGACATTTGAAACAAGAACTTTTGACATCGCTGAACATCTCACAAACCCAGAGGAAATTCGTACTTTTTTGCAAGAAGTGGCAGCCACTGGTGATGAGTCAGATTTTATCCACGCATTAAATACTGCGGCTAGAGCAATGGGAATGACAGAAGTAGCTAAAAAGGCAGGTGTTACAAGAGCAAGTCTTTACAAATCATTGAGTGAAAAAGGTAGCCCTAAATTTGCGACAATAAGCAAGGTAACCAAAGCTCTTGGCTGCAAGCTGGTAGTTGCTTAAAACACCCATGATATCAATTGGATATCAGGAGAACCACCGGCCGACATTGCCCTCCTGGCCGGGGCCGTACAGACAGCGGGAAAACACTGTACCATCGTTGATGCCAACATTGAAGGGAACTCCTTTCTCTTGGCAAGGCGCCATGATGCCCCGAAAGACACCTGGAGCAGACGGGCCGTCCGGGGTCTGGAACAGGTCGGCAAACCCCATGGTATTCACCTCAATCCGGCCAACTACCAGGCCCCAAAGCTCTCGCCGCTGAACAGCGATGATCCACCGTGATCCGCCGCTTTTCACCTCCAACCACGCCCCGTTTTTTACTTCCCTGACCAACGGCCCTATCTGATTGCGAAATCGGTATGAAGATGATAAAGTTTTCACTGATTATGCACTATGGACTTGCGCAGAAATAAAATTTACAAATATTGTGCAGGATTTTCGCTCATAATCGACTTGACAAAACAGACGCATAGCAGCGTTATGCAACTGTTTTAGCAGCGAAGAGTATGAGTGAAAAGACAAGCAAGATTGTAAAGTTTATTTCGTAACAAGTCCTATATACAGACGGGCAACGTTCAACGATCCCCTGTCCCTTAAACCCTAATCCCTTTGTAAAGGATACCATCATGGTTGTTAGCCAGCTCTACCGCAGGATCGATGAACATCGAGCCTATTGTTTTAATATCGAATCTTCACGATCCTTGACCGACCAGGAAATCGAACAGCTTCGCCTGCTCCTGGCAGACGGTTTTCTGCTGGAAACTGTTGCTCCGGAACCGGTTCTTACCGGCAGCCGGGTGATCGAGGTCGGACCACGGCTCAACTTCGCCACGGCCTGGTCCTCGAATATGGTCTCCATCTGCCGGGCCATCGGTCTTGACTGCGTAACCCGGGTGGAACGTTCCCGCCGTTATCTGGTTCCCGACGGTGAGGATCTGCAGGCCTTTATCGACGCCCACCACGACCGGATGACCGAGTGCCCGTACACCGAACCCCTGACCACCTTTGAAACCGGGATCGAGCCGGAACCGGTGTACGAGGTCGACATGATGACCAAGGGGCCGGATGCCCTCCAGGAAATCCCCGGCATCTCCATGGACGAGTGGGACCGTAACTTTTATTACGACTACTTTGTAAAAAAACACAACCGCAACCCCACCATTGTCGAGATCATGGATCTCAACAACGCCAACTCCGAGCATTCCCGGCACGGCTTTTTCCGGGGCAGACAGATCATCGACGGCGAGGAACAGCAGGGCACCCTGTTTGATGTCGTCACCGAGACCCTGTCCGCCCATCCCAAGGGTTCCGTCATCGCCTTCAAAGACAACTCCAGTGTGGTCGAGGGTCATGACCTCAGCACCCTCCATCCGCAAACGCCGGGCGCCCCCTCTCCCCTGCAGGCCGCAGACGTGCGCTACCATGTGCTTCTGACCGCCGAGACCCACAACTTTCCCACCGGGGTCGCTCCCTTCCCCGGGGCCGAAACCGGGACCGGCGGCCGTATCCGCGACGTCCAGGGCACCGGCAAGGGCGGCTTTGTCATGGCCGGAACCGCAGGCTACTGCGTGGCCAATCTCCATATTCCCGGCTATGAGCTGTCCTGGGAAAACAGCTATCCATGTCCCTCCAACCTGGCCGGTGCCCTGACCATTGAGATCGAGGCCAGTAACGGCGCCTCCGACTACGGCAACAAGTTCGGCGAACCGTTGATCCAGGGCTTTACCCGCTCCTTTGACCTGCGGCTGGACAACGGTGAACGCTGGGGTTTTTTAAAGCCGATCATGTTCACCGGCGGCATCGGCCAGATCGATGACCGTCACACAGAGAAAGACAAAGAAGAAAAAGGGATGATCATCGTCCAGGTCGGTGGTCCGGCCTACCGGGTCGGATTCGGCGGCGGTGCAGCCTCTTCCATGCTTCAGGGCGAGAACGCCGAAGAACTGGATTTCAACGCGGTTCAGCGTGGCGATGCCGAAATGGAGCAGAAGATGAACCGGGTGATCCGGGCCTGTAACGAGATGGGCGACCGGACGCTGATCGATGTGATCCATGACCAGGGCGCAGGCGGACCGGCCAACGTGCTCAAGGAACTGGTTGAACACTCCGGCGGCCGGATCGAAATTCGCAATATCCGGGTCGGCGACCCCACCATGTCGGTGCTGGAAATCTATGTGGCCGAGTACCAGGAGCGCAACGGCTTTCTGATCAGCCCCGAGAATATCGAACAGTTTCAGGCCATCTGTGCGCGGGAAAAGGTGGCCTGTGAGATCCTGGGCGAGGTCACCGGTGATCTTCGCTTCATCGTCCATGACGAGCAGGACGATTCCACCCCGGTTGACCTGGAACTCAATGAAGTCCTGGGCGACATTCCCCAGAAGACCTTTGAAGATACCCGGATTGATCCCAAGCTCGCACCACTGGCCCTGCCTGAAGAGCTGACCGTGCACGCGGCCTTGAAAAACGTATTGCGCCTGGTGTCGGTGGGCTCCAAACGCTTTCTGACCAACAAGGTGGACCGGGCGGTGACCGGGCTTATTGCCCGCCAGCAGTGCTGTGGCCCCCTCCAGTTGACGGTGGCCGATGTGGCCGTGGTCGCCCAGTCCCATTTCGGCCTCACCGGCGGGGCAACCGCCATCGGTGAGCAGCCGATCAAGATGCTGGTTGATCCCGCGGCCGGAGCCCGGATGGCCGTGGGTGAGGCCTGGACCAATCTGGTGTGGGCCGGGATCGACGATCCCCTTCAGGTCAAATGTTCGGCCAACTGGATGTGGGCCCCCAAACTGTCCGGCGAAGGCGCGGCCCTAAACGATGCGGCCCGGGCCATGGCCGAGGCCATGATCGCCACCGGCATGGCCGTAGACGGCGGTAAGGATTCCCTGTCCATGGCCACCATGGTGGGCGATGAAACCGTAAAATCGCCCCGGGAGCTGGTCATCTCGGCCTATGCCGCCGTCAGTGATATCACAAAAGTCGTGACCCCGGATATTAAAGAGGCGGGTTCGAGCCTGCTGCTGATTGACCTTGCCCCGGGCAAGGCACGGCTGGGCGGCACCGCCCTGGCCCAGACGCTGGGTCAGCTGGGCAATGCATGCCCGGACATGGATGATCCCGGCCTTGTCCGCCGGGGTTTTGCAGCGGTCCAGGAAATGATCGAACAAAAGCTTATCCTGGCCGGGCATGATCGCTCAGACGGCGGCCTGATCACCACGGTGCTGGAGATGGCCTTTGCCGGTGACTGTGGCCTGGACCTGGGCCTTGAGGGTGAGGTAGAGACAATAGCTGCGCTGTTTACTGAAGAGCTGGGCCTGGTCATCGAATGCAGGAATACCGACCTTGATGCAATCAATACGATTCTGGCCAAGGCTGAAGTACCCAGTGTCCTCCTCGGAACATCCACTGAGGATAAACAGATCCGGATACAGTACAATGGTGCATTGGTTGTGGATGAAGATATGCTGCTGCTGAGGCAGGAATGGGAAGAGACCAGCCACCAGCTGGAACGGTTGCAGATGAATCCCGCCTGTGCCGATGAGGAAAAGAAAAATATCTTTGACCGGACCGGGCCGAAGTATCATCTGTCCTTTACCCCGGAAGCCACTGCGCAGACCCTGCTTAAGCAGACGGAAAAACCAAAGGTCGCCATTCTCCGGGACGAGGGCTCCAATTCGGATAGAGAGATGAGTTCGGCCTTTTTTGCGGCCGGTTTTGAGCCCTGGGACATTACCATGACCGATCTGCTTGAAGAAAAAATCACTCTGGACGGGTT
>DRKH01000340.1 GCA_011051825.1 Desulfobulbus sp. | reverse complement strand
TAAAAGTAATAAAAAAACAAGAAGCCTTGGCCACAGCCATTGAACAAATGGAACATATACAAAATTGAGTTTCATGGCATCCTCCTCTTTACATTAGGGGCACGTCCAGCGGCGCTTGGAGCGGTCGGCTAAAGGCATTCGTCATGTCGTATGTATTTCTTCATCAGAACACACCAAAAAGGGATACATTGATACTGCTATTGTCATTTGCGGCGAAAAAAACGCGGCTTGGGCGGACTCTGACCTGTCAAGCAATTGCGTTGGTCATCCAAAGTGTTGGGCCGGAAACAACCATGAATAAAAAACGTCATGTTTTTGATAATCGAGGTTTAAGGTTCTTCACCCTCACCAACAGGCTCGAGTGATGTTGTTATTGAGGCGATTTCCCAACCGCCTGCTACATAACGCAGACGCACGGG
This sequence comes from Desulfobulbus sp., assembly GCA_011051825.1. Taxonomy (GTDB): domain Bacteria; phylum Desulfobacterota; class Desulfobulbia; order Desulfobulbales; family Desulfobulbaceae; genus DRLX01. Next base: position 2,479 of record DRKH01000340.1, on the reverse strand, counting down.
TTTTTCGTTTCGGAGAAGATCCATGATTTGTGGAAAGTCTTCCCATACATAATGACAGTATATATAACCCGAAGAGCTTTGATAGTCCGTGTCAGGCATAGTTTCTGGATTACGGTGGAAATATGCCGCACCAATTAAACTATTGTCATCACGTCGAAGTCCAATTATCGCTCGATACTTATAGCCAGTCTTGTTTTTACCACCACTGTAATACGCCACATCGTACTTCTTGATTTCTTCTATAAATGCCATGGGTAGTCAGCTCCGTTTTGGTTTGATATTGATAACTGTCTCTTTCACTGCCTAAGGGTTCAGATTGTGGTTCACTGCGTTCACTCAATTTAACCTTATTCGTCGCTAGGCCTCCGGTTCCTTTGTTTTGCTTCCGGCACGTTACAACCGTTGCCAACTGCTTTGATTACTCCTTACGAGGCTGAAGTTGCTTGAGGGCGGTAAATCTCCCCTGCGGCCTGCAATGTTCCCTGTGTGCTTTCACCTGTATCGGAGTCTCATTTCTCGTTTACCTGTTCATTCGTAACTCGTCACAGGCACCCCGCCTTTGCACGGTCGCGCCAGCCCGCATAGACGGTCTATAGCGAACTGGCGCGCCTGCACAGATAAGCGGAGCGCAGCGGAGACTTCGAATGCGGAGCACCTGAGGCGAGTTACAAATAAGGGGTTGCGAAAACAATTAGTTATCAACCCCATGATCAGTTATGTTCATTCAGTACTGCTTTTAAAGGACTCCGCCACAGGCGTAACACTCGGTACGGGCTGCGGATTTGCCCGATGATGATTTCTCACAGGAGCTAAGGCAGGGCACCCTATAAGAAGCGCCAAACTGCATCTGGGGCATTACGCTTGAGATATCGCGCCGCGTTTTTTGTGGTAGCTGGGACACCCGAAGTGCCAAAGAACAGGGGTATGTCTGCCGTTACGTAACGTCCGACGGAGTCTCTATGCAGAGGAGGCAATATTTCTTTACTGAACTAACGGCATGTTTTATGCCAACCATGGAAAATTTATCTAATTTGTTGATATTTCGTTATGTTTTTGATTTTTGATTTTAAATCATTAAAGGTTTAAGGGGAAGGGGTGGTGGATTTGGAGCTAGCCTGGTGGTGCTTTTCAACCATAGGTTTAACTATAATCTTCAAGACTTTTGGATGCGTTCACAGGGAGTTATGATTGTTCATGGAGAGTATTGCAAAATAAAACACGAACGTTCAGGCCTTAAGGAACGTGGGTAACCAAAATAAAGGGACATCCCTGGCAAGGTTATCAAAGGAAGTTTTGATGGGAATTGAGACTTCTGAGTATGTATCAACTTCACTCAATAATTTTTAGAACGATTTGGCGTTGGTATATTGGTCGAACCGGCATTCCTGCACTGGTCCCCTAATCCCTGACCCCTGATCCCAAATCTCTGGTAATGGCTGCAGCCATGCAGGCGGCGCCGAAGCCGTTGTCGATGTTGACCACTGCCAGGCCGGGGGCACAGCTGTTGAGCATGCCGAGGAGGGCGGAAAATCCACCGGCCCCGGTGCCGTAGCCTATGCTGGTCGGAACTCCGATAACCGGAGCCGGAGTCATGCCCGCTACCACCGAGGGCAGGGCGCCCTCCATGCCTGCCACCACAACAAGAACCGGGGCCTGCTGGAGGCGTTTCTGGTGGGCCAGAATCCGGTGAATTCCTGCCACTCCGGCATCGTAGATGGGCTCAACCATTCGGCCAAGACAGTGCAGGGTAATCCGGGCTTCTTCCGCGACCGGCATATCCGAGGTCCCTGCGGTAATCAGGAGAACCGCAGGGCTGCCTTGTCGCCGGCTGATCCTGTCTTCATTGCCGGTCAGCATCCGGGCCTGCTCATGATATTTGAGCCCGTCAACTGCGGCACAGACGGTTCGGGCTTTTTCCTCTGAAACCCGGGTGGCCAGGACGACATGCGGCTGCTGGAGCTGGGCCGAAAGAATTTCGATAAGTTGGGCCGCTGTTTTATACTCACCGAAAACAGCCTCGGGCATGCCGGTGCGCAGGCTGCGATGATGATCAAGACGGGCTGAGGGGAGAGATTCCACCGGCAGCAGGCGCAACTGCTCAACCATGTCATCTATTTTCATGCTTCCCTCCTGTACGGCCTGCAGGAGGGTTCGTAAAGTTTGTTCATTCATGGGATGCACCCTACCATGCGGTAAAAGAGAGGTAAACCATTTACGGTTGTCTGAAGTTCTGGTAGAGTGGGCACGCATTTTGATTCCGGATACCATGCAAAGCTCAGCTTTTCCCGGATCAGGGATGCCGTAAACGTTCACCAGCACCCCATCTTCGTCCGATCAGACCTCCTCACATAGCGGGCTATCGGAGTCTCGTTCCTCGCTTACCTGACTCGTCGGTCTGCTTGAACGAATATGGAGCACTGGTAAACGTTTACAATTTGGATGTAATGCCAGGGGCATGACATCCCGGTGAACGGTTACG
>DRKH01000339.1 GCA_011051825.1 Desulfobulbus sp. | reverse complement strand
CATCCTGCCTGACCTCTGCCTCAACCCCGTAGACCTCATGGATGATTTCAGCCCGCAATACCTCATTGATCGGCCCCTGGCAAACCATCCTGCCATTTTTTATAAAGATCAACCGGTCACAAAAAAAAGTAGCCAGATTGAGGTCGTGCAGGGCCGCAACAACCGTCAACCCCTGCTCCCGTATCCGGTCCCGTATGGTCCCGAGAATGGACAGGGAATGAAAAATATCCAGATTTGAGGTGGCCTCATCCAGCAGCAGCACCTCCGGGTCCTGGGCCAGGGCCCGGGCCACGGCCACCCGTTGCTTTTCTCCCCCGGACAGCCGGGTCACCGGCCGGTCGGCAAAGGCACCAATTCCAAGCTCCTCCAGCACCAGGTCCACCAGCCGGTGGTCCCGGGTGCTCAGACCGGCAAAACGGCCCAGATGAGGATGACGCCCCATCTCCACCACTTCCCGGACCGTAAAGCCGAAACGGACCACAAAGTCCTGGGGTACCAGTGCCACTTTCCGGGCCAGCTGCCGGTGGCTCCAGTCCACCAGCGGACGACCGCAAAGGGTGATCGCCCCTGATTCCGGGACAAGCAGTCCGCAGAGCAGATCAAGCAGGGTGGTCTTACCGCTGCCGTTTGGCCCCAACACTCCGTAACAGCACCCCTTCTCCAGCTGCAGGTCAAGATCCTGCAGCACGGGTACGGCGCCGTATTTAAAACCGACCTGCTCCACCTGCCAGAGCCTATCAGAATCCCGCTGAACCATCCTGCTGCCGTTTTTTAAAAATAAAACAGAAAAAGGGCCCGCCGATAAGCGCGGTCAAAACCCCGATGGGTACCTCGGCCGGCAGGACTGCCCGGGTCAGGGTATCGGCAAAGAGCAGCAACAGGCCGCCGCCCAGAAACGAGAGTCCGATCAGCCAGCGGTTATCCGGGCCGATCAGGTGGCGCAGGAGATGGGGCACGATCAGACCGACAAAACCGATGATCCCGGAAACCGACACGCAGACAGCGGTCATCAGGGAGCAGACCACCAGCAGAATCCAGCGCAGACGGACCGTATTGACGCCCAGGGTTGCCGCGGCCCGTTCTCCGGTTGCCATGATGTTGAGTTCGCGCCCGTACAACAGGCAGACCGCAAGACCGGCCAGGGCGACCGGCAGCAGCAGGAGAAGATTCTGCCAGGAGACTCCGGACAGCGAACCCATGAGCCAGAAGATAATAATGCCCACCTGTTCGTCGGCCAGAAACTTGAGAAAACCGATGGCAGCGGAGAGAATTGCCGCCACAATCACCCCGGAGAGAATCAGGCTGGTGGAGGACAGGCGGCGATCACCGGAGGCCAGGGCGAGAACGGCAAACAGGGTGCCGATACTGCCGAGAAAGGCAAAAACCGGAATGGACAGCGCAGGCGGCAGGGCCAGACCGAAGACCTGGAGGACGATCACAAGAGAGGCCCCGAAGGCGGCCCCGGATGAGATACCCAGGGTGTAGGGGTCGGCCAGGGGATTAAGCAGAATGGCCTGGAAGACCGTACCGCAGAGGGCCAGCACCCCGCCGACCAGCACGGCCGCCAGAATACGGGGCAGTCGGACATCGGCAATAACGGCCACGGTTACGGGTTCCAAGGTGGAAGCAGCGCCGGTTATCCGGTCAAAAACCACCTGCAGGACATCAGCGGCCGGGACCTTCATGTAGCCCATGGTTGCCGCCAGCACCATGGATGCCAGCAGCAGCACAAACAGGACAAGGCCTGTGGCAAAGGAAAATCCCGGCCGAGCAGCCATTTATTTCAGGACGATTCCCGCGTCCCTGGCTGCATCAGCGGCATGATTAACATAGATCTGCGCCACCTTGTCGTTCTCGCCCATACCGTGCAGGTAGGGAATAACGGTAATCCCTTCTTTTTCCAGCCGGGATTTCCAGGAATCCTTGTCCGGACCGGCCATGTCGTTGGTGGCATGATCACCGGCGACGATCATGAACGCACGAATGACGACTTTCTTGACGCCCTTGCTCTGCAACTCCGCCAACATCTCCTCAAAGGCGGGATACCCTTCGACGGTACCGACAGCGGTAACAACATCGGGATAGGCAACATTCATCTCATGCTCAAACTGCAGATAGGAGCCACCGGAGGGAAAATGATCATTCCCGTGCCCCATATAAACCAGTGCTGCCCCTTCCTTTTTCGCCCGCTCAACATCTTCGCGCATGGCCTTGACCGCAGTCTTGATATCCTCTGCATAGGGATGTTTAATCCCGAAAGTACCCAGCATCGGGCGGCCGATGACAAGCTTGTTAAAGGGTTTGAATTTTTCTTTAATGGTGTCAATGGATGCCAGGGCCTCGACATAAGAGGTCAGATCAAGAAACTCCTCGGCCGGTGCGATATGAGTCGGCTGGACCACCAGGGTATCATAGCCGTCATCCTGGAAATCGGCGATGGTCGCCAACGGTCCTTTGACATGGAGGATTTCAGGGGGAACTTCCGGATGTGCCTTGATATAGGCCGGATCAGCGGCCCGTTTCTGCCAGATTTTACGGATAATATTGGAGGTGAAGGCAAAACGGACCGGGGTATCGGGATAGGCCTCTGCCATCTTGGCCTTGACGTTGAGCAGGCCCTGCAGGGCAGGCTCGACCGTGGTTCCGAACATGGCCAGAACAATACCGTTTTTATGTACCACCTTATGCTCCTCCGCAACTGCTGCCTGCGCTATAAACATGCACAACAGCGCTCCCGTGAAAAAAAACAACTTCAACTTCATGACAATCTCCTTCTTTCACGGCCCGGGAAAACAAAAATCCCGGACCAATTATAATAATTGATCCGGGATTTCCCTACTTTATCCCAGAATCTGTCGTCTGCCTTTTCCTTGAGCCACAGGGTAAAGACGTTTTTTTTTCAGGCAGGTCTTCTGACTTCCGGCTCAGCCTCCTTCCGCACCTTCCCATCTTAAAACAAGACAGTGGTACACCTGCGGAATTCGTCCCCGGTTACAGCGGCGGGCCCGTCCCGGATTCACACCGGGTTCCCTTTTCATCTACTTGCGTAGAACCTGAAAATCTGGAACAGATCATTACTACGTGCTCTGTGCACTGTCAAGAAAACTTCGCGCCAACACTCCATTTAGTGCTTGACTGACACAGAGACACCATATACAGTACCAAAAAAGTATACTGGTACGCTTCACGGGAAGCGTTATGCTGCATCAGACGATGCACAAAAGGGAATCCGGTGTGAATCCGGAACTGTCCCGCAGCGGTAAGTGGAAACGACCACCGTCTCCCCGTAAAAAGGGGAACAGCACTGTGCCGATATCGGCATGGGAAGCGACGGTCAGTAGGCCCGGGTTTTTTCTTGTATTCAATTTTATTGTATTCAATTTTATTGTATTCAACTGAACCCATGAGCCCTCACGAAGTATTTCGTTCGAAATCGAACGACAATCCGACCGGCTCACCCCTTGTCCACAAGTCCGAAAACCTGCCGGTAAAAATCATCCATACTTGACCCTTCGAGGAAAGGAGAGAGAGCTATGTCTGCGTCTGTTCAGGCCGCACCGGCGGCAAAAGTTTCTGCTTTTTCACAAATAAAAAAACGTGATGGCCGAATTGTTTCCTTTGATATCAATAAGATAACCAGAGCCATCCTCAAGGCCGGACGCGCCAGCGGTGAATTCGCAGAACCCGAGGCCAGACGGCTGACCATCCGCGTCTTTTCCCTGGCCCAGTCCATGCTGCCGGAAGAAATCCCCTCCGTGGAAACGATCCAGGACCTGGTGGAAGAGGTCCTGCTGGCCTCGCCGTACAAGAAAACCGCCAAGGGATATATCCTGTACCGGGATCAACATGCCCGCATCCGGGAGATGGTCCACAAGGCGGATGTGGACCTGATCGAAAGCTATCTTGAGCGCCTTGACTGGCAGGTGGAGGAAAACTCCAACATGGCCTACTCCCTGCAGGGGCTCAACAACTATATTGCCAGTGAAATCAGCAAGGTTTACTGGCTGAATAAAATATACACCCCTGAAGTCCGGCAGGCCCATCAGCAGGGCGATCTTCATATTCATGACCTGGGCCAGTTGTCGGTGTACTGCGTGGGCTGGGACCTGCAGGATCTGCTCCTGCACGGGTTCCGGGGTGCCGCGGGCAAGGCCGAATCAGCCCCGGCCCGTCATCTGCGGACCGCCCTGGGCCAGATCGTCAACTTTTTCTATACCCTGCAGGGTGAAGCGGCCGGGGCCCAGGCCTTTTCCTCCTTTGATACTCTGCTGGCCCCGTTTATCCGCCATGACGGCCTTGCATTCACCGAGGTCAAGCAGGCCCTGCAGGAGTTTATCTTCAACCTCAACGTGCCGACCCGGGTCGGTTTTCAGACCCCGTTTACCAACCTGACCCTGGATCTGCAGGTGCCCGGACCACTGGCCGACCAACCCGTGGTCATCGGCGGCAAAAGACAGCAGACGGTCTACGGCGACTATCAGGCCGAGGTCAGCCTCCTTAACCGTGCCTTTCTTGAGGTGATGGCCGAGGGCGATGCCAGGGGCAGGGTCTTTACCTTTCCCATTCCCACCTACAATATCACCAGAGATTTCAACTGGGACGATCCCGACCTGGAACCGCTCTGGCAGGTAACCGCCCGCTACGGCATTCCCTATTTTGCCAACTTCATCAACTCCGATCTCTCACCCGATGATGCCCGCTCCATGTGCTGCCGCCTGCGCCTTGATACCCGGCAGCTGGAAAAACGGGGCGGCGGCCTGTTCGGTGCCAATCCCCTGACCGGCTCCATCGGGGTGGTGACCATCAACATGGGGGCCATCGGCTACCAGGCAACGGACGAGACCGATTTCTTTT
>DRKH01000338.1 GCA_011051825.1 Desulfobulbus sp. | reverse complement strand
TGCCGGAACAACCCCGGGTCCATGAGGGCATGGATTTTTTTGAAATCAGCGAGATGGCCGAGAGCCTTGAACCGGATCTCATTATCGGTCACTCCAAGGGCTATCCCCTGGCCAGAAAGCTGAACATACCGTTGATCAGGGTCGGTTTTCCCATCCACGACCGGGTCGGAGGACAACGAATCCTCCACCTGGGGTATGCCGGGGCCCAACAGCTCTTCGACACCATAACCAATGCAATAATAGCCCGAAAACAGACCGACTCACCGGTGGGCTATTCCTATATGTAAAACTGCAGATTTCAGGTTTCAGGTTTCAGGTTTCAGGTTTCAGCTGTCAGCATACAGGCGCCTGACACTTCCATAGACCTGAAAAAATTCTGTATTACTGGTTTATCCGAAAATAGCCCGCAGAGCATTGTCTATTCAGGCTATTTTTATAATTTGTCCTGGCTGAGACCGGAGAACCTGGTCCAGCCATGCTGGTTTATCAAGGGAGAAAATTATGCTGAAAACAATCGACTTCAACCGACACCCCTGTTTCAATGCCAAGGTCAAAGGCCAATACGGCAGGGTACACCTGCCGGTAGCGCCTAAATGCAATATCCAGTGTAACTACTGCAACCGTAAATATGACTGTGTCAACGAATCGAGACCCGGGGTCACCAGCACCATTCTCTCGCCTGAGCAGGCGCTGTATTACATGGGTAAGGTGCTGGAAAAAGAGCCACGCATTTCAGTGGCCGGTATTGCCGGACCCGGTGACCCCTTTGCCAACGCCGATGAGACGCTTACGACCATGCGTCTTATCCGTAAGACCTATCCGGACACGATTCTCTGTCTTGCCTCCAACGGTCTGAATCTGGAACCCCATGTTCCCGAATTGGCCGAGATAGGCGTCTCCCATGTGACGGTGACCGTCAACGCGGTCGATCCGGAGGTCACCAAGAATATCTACTCCTGGGTCCGTGACGGCAAGATTCTCTACCGTGGTCTGCAGGGAGCGGAACTGCTGCTGGCCCGTCAGCTCAGTGCGATTGAGAAACTGAAACGATACGGTATCACCGTTAAGATCAATACCATTGTCATCCCCGGAATCAACGATCATCATATCCTTGACGTTGCCGAAACCATGAAAAAACTCGGGGCCGACCTGCTCAACTGCATGGCCATGTTTCCCAATGCCGATACCGTGTTTGAAGATGTGCCCGAACCATCCAAGCCCACCATGATCGCGCTTCGCAACCAGGCGGAAAAATTTCTACCCCAGATGCGACACTGTACCCGCTGCCGGGCCGATGCCGTGGGCCTGCTTGATGACGATAAAACCGATGAGATGCGCGGCTGTCTTTCCGCCTGTGCAAATCTGCCCAAACATGCCGAAGCCAGACGACCACATGTGGCCGTAGCCACCCTGGAAGGAATACTGGTCAACCAGCATCTTGGCGAGGCAACCCGGTTTCAAATCTGGGGCGAGGACGGTAAAGGCGGCTACACCCTGGTTGAAGAACGACCTGCTCCACCGGCAGGCGGCGGGGCCCAGCGCTGGTTCAATATCTGCCGCATTCTTGACGACTGCCGGGCCATACTGGTCAACGACCTGGGCGAGAGCCCGAAAACCACCTTAACAAACAAAGGAATCAAACCGGTAACCATGACCGGATTTATTGAGAAGGGTCTGGAAGCGGTCTACACCGGCAAAGGACTGGCCGGCCTGCAGGGACGGATGCATAAATGCTCATCCAAGGGAGCCTGTGTCGGTACCGGAACCGGATGTGGATGAATATCAGGGAGCAGAGTAGGGATAGGGGTTTAGGGAAGAAAAGACATGGATATCCGACAAAGCGCCATAGGAATTGCCTGCTCTATTCTTCTTCTCTCCGGCGGTGCGGAAACAAGCCGGGCTCAGGAGCCGTTGACGGTCGCGGTTGCCGCCAACTTTGCGCCGGTCCTGGAGCGAATCAGCAACCGTTTTACCAGACAAACCCGAATTCCGGTCCAGGTGTCGGTCTCCTCATCGGGCAGACTCTATGCCCAGATCCGCAACGGCGCCCCCTTTGATCTCTTTTTTTCCGCCGATCAAAAACGACCGCAGCAGCTGTTTAAAGAAGGACGGTGCGAACAGCCGATGGTCTATGTCAACGGCTCCGTTGTCCTCTGGAGCCGGAGGCAGGAGGTCTGCAGTCAGGCCGGGAGCTGGCAACGGGCGGTCCGGGAAACCGGCCCGGAAAAGATCGGCCTGGCCAACCCGGAACTTGCTCCCTATGGCATGGTCACCCAAAAGGCGCTTGTTGAAGAGAAGCTCCTGGATACGGTTCAGGATCGGTTGGTCTTCGGCAATAACGTGGCCCAGGCCTTTCAGTACGCCGCCAGCGGGGCAACAGGTCTTTCTTTTATTGCCCTGTCGCTGGCCCATACACCAAGAGGTGAAAAGGGTTGCTTCCTGCCGGTCCCGGAAGCCGGCCCGGTGGCCCAGGGCGCCTGCCTGATCCGTACATCAAAACACAGGAAGGCAGCAGAACAATTCCTTGCATTCATGACCTCTCGGGAAACAGCATCCGTACTGCAGCAGTATGGCTATACCAATAAACCCGCAAACCTCAACCCGAAATAAAACCTATGGACCTGACTCCGCTTTTCCTGTCGGCAAAACTGTCCCTGGTCAGCACGGCAATCCTGCTCATTCTGGCCATGCCCCTTGCCGCCCTGCTGGTCTTCGTCCCCTTTCCCGGCCGTTTCCTGGCCGACAGTCTGGTCAATCTGCCGCTGGTCCTGCCGCCGACGGTGCTTGGTTTTTACCTGCTGATCATCATGGGTCCGGACGGCCCGGTGGGACGACTCTGGGCAGGGCTTTCCGGAGGATCGATCGTCTTTACCTTCGGCGGTATTGTCCTGGCAGCCATGGTCCACAGCCTGCCCTTTGCCGTCCAGCCCTTGAAAACCGCCTATGAAAAGATAGATACACGACTGCTTGAGATGGCCGACGTGCTGGGAAGTTCACCGGTCTCCACCTTTTTCAGGGTTATCCTGCCCAATGCCGCCGGCGGCATTGCCGCGTCCGCCATTCTGGCCTTTGCCCACACCATGGGTGAATTCGGGGTCATCCTGATGATCGGCGGCTCTATTCCCGGAAAAACCAAGGTCGCCTCCATTGCCATTTACGAATATGTGGAGGCCATGCGCTACCGGGAGGCAGCTCTGCTGTCCCTGGTCCTGGTGGTCATCAGTTACACGATTCTGCTTATGGTCAATATGCTGGGTCAACGAGGAGAACAACATGCTTGATGTTCATATTATCAAACAGCGGGGACACGTCAGGATAGACCTGAGCTTTAGCTGTGCAGGTGGCCGGCTGCTCACCCTCACCGGCCCGTCCGGCTGCGGAAAAACAACGATCATCCGTACCCTGGCCGGGCTGGAGCGACCGGACTCTGGCTACATTCGCCACAAGAGAAGGGACTGGTTCTGCAGCACGAAAAACATCTTCCTGCAGGCGAGGAAACGAAAGGTCGGTTATGTGTTCCAGGAACACACCCTGTTCCCCCACCTGTCGCTGCGAAAAAACATCGCTTTTGCCTGCAGGGATCAGGAACGGGTAACCGAGCTGCTGGAGCTGCTGCGCATCCGTCATCTTGAAGACAGCCGTCCCCAGCAGATTTCAGGTGGTGAACGACAGCGGGCCGCCCTGGCCCAGGCCCTGGCCTCGCAACCCGAGGTCCTGCTCCTGGACGAACCCTTTTCCGCCCTTGACTCTCTGACCCGCAGCCGTTTATGCGAAGAACTGGGTGCCTTGAAAAAACGGCTCGAGATCCCGATTGTCCTGGTCACCCATGATCTTGACGAGGCCCGTCAACTTGGTGACCACCATGTCTGCCTTGAACAGGGAACCATAGTTTCCCGCGCACAGAAAAACACAAGATGCTTTATCCCTGCGCCTCCCGCAGCAGCTCTGTCGGCATAAAAGGAGCCCACCCCTGTGGGCGATAGCCGTCAAGCTAAGAATAAATGTCATTGGCAGAAGCAAAAAGTAG
>DRKH01000337.1 GCA_011051825.1 Desulfobulbus sp. | reverse complement strand
CCGGCCAGAAGCAGATCACGTTTAAAGGTAATCCGTCCGCTGACTTCGGCCGACAGGGTCACTGCAGTTCGGGCAACAACATCACCATAGCCGCTAATGGTGACCGGAAAATCAACCGGTTGTACTCTCAGGACCTCCACTGGAAGAGGGTGTTCCACCACGACTTTTTCCGTCGGCGGTTTTTTCATCTTCTTCAGGACAAGAAAACCTCCGACACCTGCTCCAAGAATAAGGATGCAGAGAAGCAGACGAAACAGCGGAGCCGGTCCCGTTGTCTTCATATTCACCTGGCACCCCTTGTTTTTTGTTCGGATTTCCGTCCCAGGACCTGCTCGACCTGCTGGAGAACCTCGACCCATTTATCAGCGGTTTCATCACCGACCGCCTCAACCAGATCAACAAAACTGGCCAGCACCTGTTCTTCAATCCGGGCAAGGTGAAGGGCCTCATCATTGCTGATGCGCAGGACCACCTTACGGCGATCCGCTTTGGAGCGTTCGCGGATCAACATCCCCCGTTCGACCAGCCGCTCGACCATGACCGAGACCGAGGGCGGGGAAACACCCAGTTGGGCGGCAAGCTCTCCCCCGGTAATTGCCCCGTGGTTCTGCACAGCCATCAACAGGTTGAACTGGGCCAGTGACAGATCCGAACAACCGTGTTTCCCCTCCCCCTCGGAACGGGCCAGGGTGGAAAAAATATGGCGACGCAGAAGCTTTCCGGTTGTAAAAATAAAACGCGCCTGCTCAATGATTTTTTGATCGGTCAAAGTCTCCTCCCCTGAGACGGATTAAAAATAGTTAGATTGTTTAATAATTGACCAAGTTAACCATTGTCAAGTGTTTTTGGAACCGATCCGGAATCAAGAGACAGGCAGCTCTGTAGAGTACCTGCAGGGCAGAACGAACTGATATCTGTTTGTTGCAAGAAATGGTTAACCCGCATATTTCACAAAGCGTAACTGATCACAAGGTAGTCAATCTGGTGTCATATCAAGGAAAAAATGAAGCTCGTCGTGAAATATGCGGGTTAAGAAAAGAGGAAGACCTGCCGATAAGAAAAATAAGAAAATTTTTCATTCGTTCACCAGGGAGGGTCAACGATGAACCAGCAACAAGCCATCCGTATCCTGATGCTCAGCCCATGTTACTGGCTGCTTGATCCGGCAGCCCGGAAGGAACTCATCCGTGAATTCTGTGCAAGTTATGAAAAAATTGACCAGGAACATGGCCAAAAGACGAAAGAGGGCGAACTCCAGCCCCATCTCTGCTGAAATACCCGTACTGCCCGATCACTCTTGCCAGTGGAAAGAAGACACCATAACCAGGTGCAGGCTCAGCGAAAAAAACCTGTGAACTGTTCGGCGTAGGTAAAAGACTGATTGATCATCTCTTCAATCAGTGGCCTTTCAATGGCATACTCCAGTTGCGCCGTCTCTGCCAGCTTCTCCAGCCCATTTTCCCGGTCTAAATATTTTAGCCGTGAAACGAGCTGCACCGCCGGTTCAGCCTGTGAATCCGGATCATACATATGATGGGCGGCAATGGAATGAACGATATACTCCGGCAAACCCCAGGCTTCCGCCATAAGCCCTCCGATGGCGGCATGGTCATACCCGAAGACTTCCAGTTCCATATCGGTCAACTGACTTTCATCGTCGGCATGCCACCTGGCCAGCACCTCTCCATATTCCCCACGATGAATATGATCCAGAATCGGAATGGCCATGTCCATGAGCAGGCCGACAGTGAAGCAGTCTGCCTGGCTGGCGGCATGCAAGTGCCGGCCGATAATACGAGCCAGACAGGCTCGACGGGCGGAGGTCGCCCAGAACAACCCTCTTTCCATACATTCCATGGTCGACGGCAGGCTGTCGGAGACCCCGAAACTCAGGACCAGGGGTTCAAGCCGGGAACGTCCCATCAGGGCAATGGCGTGCTGCAGATTACCGGTCTTGCTGGTCAGGCCGAAACCGACTGAATTCACCAGGCGCAGAATTTTGACGGTCATGCCCGGATCCAGTTCGATGAGGGACACAATTTCCCCCATGGAGGATTCCGGGTCCCGCAACTTATTGAGGACATTTATAACCGTGGTGGAAAAGCTCGGCAACTCATAGCCGCCAAGAATCGTCTTGAGCTCGCCTAAGGGATCCTTCTTCTTGCGTTTGAAAAAATTAAACATTTTCTGTAACTATTCAGAGGGGTACACGATCTATGCAATACCACAAATCGTCACCAATGAAGAGAAATAGCTGGACACAACCCGTCGTTGCAACCACTGCCATCAGCTATTCAACCGTAACAAAAGACGTAATTCATGGAAAATGAAAACAAATAGTTACATATCCTGTGACCGGTTACCAAAAGACTATCAAATTTTTCATTGCGCCACAAGCGCGGAATACCCTCAAGGGAAAGTAACTGTTCAGGAGCACCTCATCTTCGCCCATTTAAGCCAGTTCGAGTAGCACAAGTACGCTTCACAGTCTTAAATGAACAAATCTAAGGCACTCCTGAACAGTTACAGTCTGCGGTATTGCGTAAACTGTGCCCTTATCTGAATAGTTACAAGGGAAAAAGAATAAGCTGAGCCATCGGGACCACTCCTCATATACAGGCCGGGCCTGTTCCTGCCGGAGCTCTGCAACTAACAGCGAATCGGTACCTCACCTACAGTTTGCCATCACAGGAACACGGATTGGACAGGAGACGTTACCGCTCCAGCTGCAGCCGGACAGGCAACCGTTCAACAGGAGAATCCACAACCGCCACAGTCAACCCGCCGACAGGCGGCCCTGTTAGCGGGCCGCCTGCAAGAGGCTCACAGGTTCTTCCGATTGGTTGGTGCCTCGTACAGTCAACGGCCATAGGTGACTGTCAATGTTGCCCTGGCCAGTTGGTGTTGATTGAGATAAAAGCCGACCATGGCCGCAGACACATCCTGACCCAGGGGCAAATTGGCAGTGTCCAGGGCCCAGACCGTAAATTGATAGCGATGGGGCTTGTCACCGGCAGGGGGGCAGGCACCGCCATAGCCTGGTTTTCCATAATCGGTCCGGCTCTGGACACTGCCCGGCGGCAGCAACCCTTTTTCCCGATTGCCGCTATCCTTTGCCAGCGAATGGACCGTGGCCGGGATATTAAAAACCAGCCAGTGCCACCAACCGCTGCCGGTGGGGGCATCCGGGTCATAGACCGTGACCGCAAAGCTCTTGGTTCCGGCAGGTGCACCGGACCAGTTCAGTTCCGGCGAGATATTGGCCCCGGTACAACCAAAACCGTTGAAGACCTGCTCCATCGCCATTGTCCCGCCCTGTTCCAGCTGCGGACTGGTCAGGGTAAAATCCGCTGCCATTGCCTGGACTGCCGCCATAAAAAAAACTGCCGTCAATATTGAAACTACGTGTTTTCTCCGCATAATAGATCTCCCCTATTTTTTATTTATGCTCGATTGCTTTCCATGATCGGATAAATTTGCCTCCACCTCCAGTCTTACCATCTTTACGTGAGTTCTACCCTGAGAGTCCACTGGATAGGCATCTATATATTGTTCAACGACAGTGTTTATGAAATCCTCTTTCATATTCTCAGGAAGTTGATCCGTATATGGAAACCAAGTTGTCCTTAACCATCCCTTCAGCCCCTCTATACTATCATGAACCATATCCCTGGAAATCAAGTCGATGCGTTTTGCTGCATATCCCGTCTCCGGCAACCATCTTTTATAATCGTCTATGGTACAGAATCTATAGGGGAAAACAAAATCCTCAAAATACCTCTCCCACTTT
>DRKH01000336.1 GCA_011051825.1 Desulfobulbus sp. | reverse complement strand
TGGCTGCGGAATTCGTCCCCGGTTACAGCGGCGGGCCCGTCCCGGATTCACACCGGGTTCCCTTTTCAGCCGCCAAGGCGGCACCTGGAAAATTCTTCATGAACAGTACCCAATACCGCTCCCCCTGTCAAGCCGCGTAAGTGGCCGGAGGCCGCCCCCGGCCGATTCCGGTGATGCCGGGTGCCGGTTCTACTGATACTCCTGCTCGTGGAGAACTACTTTTTGTCCATCCACTGTTCGAGCTGATGGCGGAAGGGATACGGAATGGCCTCGTCTTGCTCAGGATAGTCAACGGGATTCTGCTTGGCTTCGACATCCGTGAAATCCGAAAGTAATGGCTCGGATTTTTTAAGATATTTTCGAATCATAATCGGGCCGGCCCATAAGATATATTGTTCGTTGTATTCCGCCTCCACGGACGCGGATTGTGGCGGCATCAACAGTTTTCCGCTTAGATGATCAACCGCCATGACTTCAATGGCGGTTTTGGCACGTAGTATTTCATTATTGGCCAGGAACCAGTCAACCCTGGTACGAACCGTGCCAAACACATCCACAGTGATATAGACATCGATATCAGCTTCAGAAGGGGGAACTATATGTACTCCCCGAAGAAAAAGGTACATCTGGAACAGTCCTGAGAGATACTGGAGGTCATCCGATGAAATCCTGTCGGAATTCTGATAGGCCCCCAGGCCCTTGTATTCCAGGCCGACCTGGACTTCACCGCCATGTCCTTTCTGTCGGCTCACCGTTTGCTCCGGGGCAGGCAAAATGGTTTCCGTAACGCTTGTACCGGAAGTAGAGGAAGAGGAACGGGAGTTGCCGCTGTTTGCGGAATTGGCGGATGAAGATGTAGTAGCGCCGTTGCCTGATGAGGTCGAATGTTGTGAAGATGAATTGGTATTCCGCGAAGATGAATTGGTGGCGGAAGATGTGGTCGTGGTCTGGGTATAGCGGGGATAGACGGATCGTTCAATCGTTTGCGGTGTCTGGATATAGTCACCACGGAGCTGTGAAACCACGGAAAAACGCCCCCCGACGAGGTTGCCGTTGCCGGTATCTCCGATGGCATTGACAAAAAGATTAACCTTTTTCCCCCGAATTGCTGAAAGATCAATTTTTTTTATTGTTGCCCGTGTTGCAGCAGCAACCAGTTCCTGCTCCACGGCGAATCGTTTCCCTCCGCCATGCCCGGGGATGCCGGTCAATGATCCGCAACCGCCAAGCAACAGCAACCATACCGACAGGAGCAGATAACCGCCTGCCTTGCCATGACGATTTGCATGATTGTTTCTTCCACTCTTTTTTTGCATAGTTCATGGTTCGCGCAGGCTTTCATCAAGCGCCCTGATTATCGGATAGAGAAAATAGGATATAACCTTCCGTTTCCCCACTTTTATTTCAGCTCTCACCTTCATGCCGGGCAGCAGTTGAAATCCTTCCGGCACCTTGCGCAGTTCATGGGATACCAGGCGGATTCTGGTCCGGTAAAAAGCCGCGCCTCCCCCCTGATCTGCCCGGTTGTCCGTTTTGACCAGGGCAGCACCGCTTTCTTGAAAAGAATCACTGCTGATCACCCGTACCTCACCCAGCAGAGTGCCATGCCGCTGGAACGGGAAGGCATCAAGTTTTATTCGAACCCTGTCGCCGACACGAATGCGGGCAATATCTCTTGAGTGAACCTTGACTTCGGCCTCAATGACGCTGTCCAGGGGTACAAGGGTGATAAAAGGCTCCGCCTGCTGGAGGATGGACCCGACGGAACGATCGGCAATATTCAAGACAATCCCCTGCCGTGGTGCCTGCAGAGAGACCAGTTCATGCAGTCTTTTTGCCTTGGTTATCTCCTCAGTGATTTTTTCCAGCTCGCTAAGCAGCTGAACTTCCTGCTCCATTAACTCACCCCTGCGCTCTTCAAGGAAATGCTTCCATTCGGAGTCCACCTGGGAAAGCTCGTTGAGCAACACCTGGTCTTCAGCTTTCAAGCTTTCTATTTCATCGGCTGTCAGGTATCTCATCTTCTGGGCTTCCATCAATTTCAGCCTGTATTCCGGCCCCTTCTGCGGCAGGCGGGCGGTTGTCCCCTCGACGTCACGGAGCAGCTTGAGCTGTTTTTCCTTGCCCTTGCGCTGCACATGGTTGAGCGTTCGTTTTGCGACAAGAGCGGCTTTTTTATCCTCGCTCATCTTCCGGGTACGCTCGACAATGGTTTTCCGCTGCCTGTAAAGATGTTCCTGCAGTTTCCCCTCCTCGCCTTCCTCCGGCATGGCGGTAAACGGTTTGCCCTGCAGTTCCGCCTGGATCCGGCGGATCTGGGTTTTCAGGGTCAGTTGTTGCCTGAGCAACCGGTTTAAATCAGCGCCGGCAAAGGTAGGATCAAGGGTTGCCAGAACCTGCCCTTTATCAACCACATCTCCAACCTGAACCTTGATCGTGCGGATAACCGCTGTATTGAGAGACTGGATGACGATGGTCGGAGACGTGGTAATCAGCTTACCTTCGGCCGTTACAATACGATCGACCTTAAAAACAATCGCCCCGGCAATCAGGATTACGAGAAATCCCAGGATAAGGTACAGTACCCAGCGGATTTTTCCCGGCACCGGCCGTTCTTCAATCTCCACGGCATCGGGTTGATACTCGAGGGCCTGGGGCGGCATTTGGCATTTTTTTCTTTTCATCCTTGCCGCTATTCGCGTTCTGATGCATTCTTCTTTATGTATATCAATACCGAAAACATCAGGTCAGCTCCATCTGCTGTTGCCAGAGTTTTTTGTATAATGGACAGTGAGTCAGCAGATGATCATGATCGCCAAAACCGACCAGGTTGCCGTTTTCCAGCACTATTGTACAGTCTGCGTCTTTCAACATGGAGAGGCGGTGCGAAACAACAATCACAGTGCGTCCCCTGGATATTCTGCCCAGGTTGCCGCGCACAATTCTTTCACTTTCAGGATCCAGTGAACTGGTTGCTTCATCGAGGATGAGAATCTCCGGCCGGGTGAGGAGCGCCCTGGCTATGGCCAGCCGTTGTCGCTGGCCGCCGGACAGGTTGCTCGCCCCTTCTTCAAGCATGGTGTCATAGCCCTGGGGCAGGTTGACGATAAATTCATCCGCCCCGGCAAGAATCGCCGCCTCGATGATCTGCTGCCTGGATGCACCCGCCTGCCCGGCCCGGATATTTTCCGCCACAGTGGCTCTGAACAAAAAACTTTCCTGGAGGACAACACCGGTATTTTGGCGGAGGTGGGCGGTGTCTATTTCGTTCAGGTAGCAGTTATTGATCCGGATCGTTCCTGTTGAAGGGAAATAGACCTTTTGCAGCATACGGGTCAGGGTGGTTTTTCCCGAACCGCTCGGGCCGACGATACCCAGCATGGTACCCTTTGGAATGGTAAAGGAGAGTTCATTGAGCGCATTGGGCAGGTCCGGCCCATAACGAAAACTCACCCTGTCGAAAACGATATCGCCCATCAGTGAAGGTCGTGCGCCATGCCTGTCCGCACCCCATTCCTCCTTGGCATTCATGACCACGCCGAGCTTCTCCACCGACAGGGCCGCCTCCTGGTATTGATGGATCAGGCCCACGAGCCGGACCAGCGGAGAGGTGACGCGACCGGCAAGCATCTGGAAGGCGATCAGGGCACCGACCGTCAATGTTCCATTAAACACCTGGCTCGCTCCGATCCATATCAATATCACGACCATCAACCGGTTCAATAAGCGGGTAAGGGATTTGGCGGCAATGGAAATTTTGCCTACCCTGAACTGCATGCTGATGGCCTGGGCCACTTTATCTTCCCACTGGCGGCGCAGCAGGGGCTCGATGGCCATGGCCTTCACGGTCGGCATGCCGTTGATGGTTTCCACCAGCATGGCCTGTCGTTTTCCCTCGGCATCATACAAACCATTCAGCCTGCGCTTGAAAGGGGAAATGAGCAGCAGGATGACGGTGGCGATGAGCAGGGTAAACACCAGGACAATACCTGTCAGCTCCAGGCTGTAGAAAAACAAAAAGGGCAGAAAGATAAAAAGCGAGGTCGCCTCGAGCATGGTCAGGAACACGCTGCCGGTCAAAAAACTGCGAATATTTGCGGTCTGCTGCATGTGCTTGGTCAGGACGCCCGCGGTGATTCGTTCAAAAAAATCAAGGGGCAGGTTCAACATGTGCCGAAATGTCCTGGAGGTCACTCGCAGGTCGATCTTGTTGGTGGCATGGAGCAGAAGGTAATCACGGAGGAAATCAAGACAGCCGTTGACAAGCAGCATCACGGTCATACCCAGCCCCAACACCTGCAGGGTTGTAAATGCCTGGTTGACCAGCACCTTGTCGATGACAATCTGGAAGAAAATCGGTGTAACCAGGGCGATACCATTGATAAACAGGACAGCCAGCGCAATATCGAAAAAGGTCACCTTCTGCCGCAGGATCTCCGGCATGAACCAGCGCAGGCTGAATGGCTGTGATTCATCGCTGAGTTTATATATCCGTTTAAGGACATAAACCTGCCCGTCCCACAGTTCCTCAAACTGCTGCCTGGTCATCCGCAGATGCTCGCCGTTACCACCTCCAAGGGGGTCATAACAGGCAACCGTTGCCTCGGCCTGCGGCTCTTTTGCCGGCGCCATGCCGATAATCACCATGTGCCTGCCGTTGCGTAACCTGGCAATGGCGGGATATGCCTTGTTCAGGTTCAGAAGATCCTGCCAGTCCAGGGTAACCAGGCGTCCTTTCATCCCGTGGTCCCTGCACATCCGCAGAAGGACTTCCCGGGGAATTTCCTCCTGATCAAGTCCGTATTCGTGTCGGAGACGCTCCTGGGTAAGCTCGATTTTATGTTCGCGGGCAACAATGGAAAAGCAGACCAGCGCGGTGTTGATTGGCTCAAAACGCAACACCGCGCCTGTCCAGAGCTTTTGAAATTGAGAAAAGGATATGGTTTCCCTGCGTTCCCGCTCCTGCCCGGGAACGACCAGTGTTATTTCAACAGGCTGATTCCGCTCGCCTTGACTGATACCGGAAACGATGCGGAACATACCGTCCCGCGATTCGATCATAACCGGGAGCAAGGGAGCAAGGCCGGGGAAATCATCGGCAGCGGGACGGTGAACAGAAGTACGGAAACCTTCGACACGGGCGAGCCGGATGATGTTTTCAAAGATTGTTTTTTTATCAGCCAGGGCCAGGGAAGCGTCAACCTCCGACATCCGTGCGGCCAGTTTCTCCCACCCGGCCAGCTCTGCCATCAACCGGCAGCAGGCAGGGAGATTAGCCGGCGGCGCCGGAGTATCCGCAGATTCCTCCTCTTGCCTGCCTGTTTGTCTCATTGCCAGAAATCCTTTTTTCCAGGTTGTTGCGATTTGATTTTTTATGCAAAAATGGCGCAGAGCGCCTGGTGAGGTATTGGACCGCAGAGTGGTGCAACAAGAGCAACCATCCTCCAGGTGCTCCCCCTGGACTCCGGGCGCCACTTCAACCTCGTGACACCGCTCTGCGGTGTCACGTAATGGTTCCGGCCCATTTTCACTATTGGTTATGCCCGCTCTGCGGGCAGGGATGTGTATTATGCTGGGTTATCCGGCCGCGATGATGAAATCATCGGCATTGATGTCCGGCTTTGTGGACAGCCGCGCAAATTCAACAGCCACGCCGGATCCGTTGCCGTCACCATCGTAGAGCAGGGTGCCCGAGGTGGTGTTATAGAGGATGTAGTCGTTTTCATCGCCGGCAATGCCGGATGCAGAGGCATGGAAGTTGGTTTCCGACAGGATACCCTCGTTGACCAGAGCGGTAAAAATCGAATTGTCCAACTGTACCTTGTCCCGGCCCGAGGCAAAATCAGCAATGGTATCCCGGTTGGCTGACCCGTCAAGTGCGCTGTCAAAGACAAAGGTATCGTTTCCCGCGCCCCCCTTCAGGTAATCATTACCCAATCCACCGGCCAGGATATCGTCACCGTCATTGCCGTACAGGGAATTGTTTTCATCCGTTCCGGCCAGGGTATCGTTAAACGCCGAACCGGCCAGGTTCTCGATGGAAGTAAAGCTGTCACCCTCGGCATCGCCACCAGCGGCCGTGCCGGACGCCAGGTCAACATCCACCGCTGCTGCGGAATAGCGGTAATCGGCCTTGTCCCGGCCTTCGCCGCCGTCCAGGATGTCCGCGCCAATGCCACCGATCAGGGTGTCGTCGCCGGCACCGCCGTGCAGCGTGTCACTCCCGGCTCCGCCTCGCATCCAGTCGTTGC
>DRKH01000335.1 GCA_011051825.1 Desulfobulbus sp. | reverse complement strand
CGGTTACGACCGGGCCAAAACCGGGGTCTACATCGGGCTCACCGAGCACGGAACGGTGGAGACTGAAAATGAAGTCTATAATATCAGTCAGTTCGACTATAATGTCGATTACTGGACCCATCATCATAATCCACGTACTGTTCTCAATAATCCGGCCGGTGAAATAACCATGAATTTCGGCATCACCGGCCCCCATTACTCCGTGGGTGCCGCCTGTGCCGCCGGTAATGCCGCCCTTATCCAGGGCGTACAGATGCTTAAACTGGGTGAAGTCGATTTTGCCCTCTGCGGTGGAATCTCCGAGTGCGTAGGATCGTTTGGCATCTTTGCCAGCTTCAAGGCCCAGGGGGCCCTGGCCGAGCATGCCGACCCGACCAGGGCCAGCAGACCACTTGATACTGAGCGTAACGGCATTGTTATTTCCGAGGGCGGCTGCGTGTTTACCCTTGAGCGTCTTGATCGGGCGCTTGCCCGGGGCGCAAAAATCTATGCCGAGATTGCCGGTTATGCGATGAATTCCGATGCCCGGGATTTTGTCCTGCCCTATGGTCCCCGGCAAAGTGAATGTATGCGTCTTGCCCTGGAAAGGGCAGGGATGGCGCCGTCTGATATCACCATCATCAACACCCATGCCACCGGAACCAGGCAGGGCGATATAGAGGAATGCAGGGCTGTGCG
Source organism: Desulfobulbus sp. (assembly GCA_011051825.1). Classification (GTDB taxonomy): domain Bacteria; phylum Desulfobacterota; class Desulfobulbia; order Desulfobulbales; family Desulfobulbaceae; genus DRLX01. The sequence continues at coordinate 2,111 of DRKH01000335.1, read as the reverse complement.
GGAGGTCTTCCAGGACTGTCCGAACACCTGGACAAATAATACAAAATCTTCCATCGGCCATGCCATGGGCGCGGCCGGTGTCCTGGAGCTTGCCGGTAACCTGCCCTCGTTTACGGATTCCATGGTCCACCCGACCATTAACCTGGAAAACCTGGATCCGGACTGTGCCCTGCCCGGGTTGGTTGCCGGAACCCCACGCAATCTTGAGCGGATTGATGCCGTTTTGAACAACTCTTTTGGTATGGTCGGGATAAATTCCGTGATTATTGTCAAGAGATTTGTGGCAAACTGAAATTACTTATGGTATATCTGTCTACTTCCGTCAAAAGTTATTGCCTCGTAAAAGGTTAAATATGCCTGTTGCACAATACGGAAAATCAACAGGTTATGGCCTCTCTGCCGTCGGTGGCGAGGCCTTTCAAAGTCTCGCATACTCGCTATCTACGACACCGACAAAATACCAGTACGTATTGCGGAGACTATTTTCTTTTTTATATAACAGAGGACAGGTATGACCCGGGACGAAATCAAGGATCTTATCCTTGAAATCATAGAGGATATTGATGAGGATGCTGAGTTTGACGGTCTGGATGCCGATGCACCGCTCCGCGATCAGTTGGATCTCGACTCCATGGATTTCCTTGATATTGTGATGGAGCTGCGTAAGCGCTATAAACTGCAGATCCCTGAAGAAGAGTATCCCGAACTGGCCACTTTGACCAGTTGTGTGAATTATCTTGAGCCAAAACTTAAAGACGCCTGATCCGTTTGGCTGATTATCAGCTTATCATCATTGGCGGCGGCCTGTCCGGGCTGGCCGCCGGTATTCGCGCCGCCCGTTTCGGGCGGAAAATTCTTATCCTGGAACAGCATTCCCTGCCCGGCGGTCTGAACTCCTGGTATTTCCGGCATGGTCATCTGCTGGAGACCGGTCTCCATGCCATGACCAACTTCGCCCCGGTCTCTGATAAACGGGCACCGTTAAATCGTCTGTTCCGGCAGCTCAAACTCTCCCGCAAGCGATTTGTTACCCGTGAACAGTTCGGATCGGAAATCGTATTTCCCGATCACCGGCTGCGGTTTTCAAATGATCTCTCCCTGCTTATAGAAGAAGTTACCCGGGAATTTCCCGCCAGTGCCAAGGGCTTTCTCCGTCTGGTCAAGGCCATGGAAACCTACGATCCCTTTGCGCCTGCCCCCTGGCAATCCGCCCGGCAGTATCTTTCTGAACAGTTAAAAAATCCTCTGCTTGAAAATATGCTGTTGCTGCCGCTTATGGTCTACGGCAATGCTGAAGAGCAGGACATGGATCTGGCCCAGTTTGCAATCATGTTCCGGGCCCTGTTTCTGGAAGGGTTCTTCCGGCCGCAAGAGACCATTCGCGAATTTTTAGGGCTCCTGCTGGATCAGTTCAAGGCGTTTGGCGGGGAGATTCGTTTCAAAACAGAGGTCGCTGAGATCGTGCATGATCAGCATCGGGTGCAGGGGGTCAGGTTGCGGGACGGGGCAATGCTGACCGCTGACGGGGTCCTCTCCACAGTCGGCCTGCCCGGCACTGCAGCGCTGACCGGCTGGCCCCTTGAAAAAAAACGCTACACCGGCAGGATGAGTTTTGTCGAGACCATTTCCCTGCTCCCGCAATCGCGCCGTCACGATCTCAGTCGGGATCAAACCATTCTTTTTTATTCACTCAGCAGCAAATGGCAATACCGGCGGCCGCAGGGCCTGATTGATCCATCCTGGGGAGTTATCTGTTTTCCTCAGAACTTTCAAGGTGTTGACTGTGGTGAGACCTTTCAGCTCCGGGTCACCAATGCAGCCAACTATGATTTGTGGCAGCAGTTGGATCGGGAGGCATATACCAGGGAAAAAGAGCGCTGCTGCAATCAGTCTACGGAAATGGTCGCTAAAATTGTTGGGAATTATGGACCGGACGTTGTATATCAGGACAGCTTCACTCCTCTGACCATTGAACGGTTTACCGGTAAGGGCGAAGGAGCCGTGTACGGCAGTCCGATCAAGATCAAGGATGGGCGGACGCCCTGGGATAATCTGTTTATAGCCGGTACCGATCAGGGCTATCTTGGTATTGTCGGGGCCATGCTCAGCGG
>DRKH01000334.1 GCA_011051825.1 Desulfobulbus sp. | reverse complement strand
GACGACCTACAATTCCCTCATCGCAGCCGCCTTTGACATCTCCAAGCGACAGATTGTCATGAAAAAGATGAAAGGCGGCATCAACGGCGATGATCTGCTCATCGGCCTCTATGTCTCGGCCAGGACATCGACCCCGCTCGACATTCTCCTCTCGATCCGCGACAACGGCGGCTCCTGGCAGGATATCCTCCAAGCCCCGGACCTGAAAGAAAAAGGGACGGCCGATCCTGTTCTCTCCGCCGTCCGCAGTGGAGCGAAAATCGAAAGAATTACCCGAATGATCACCGACAATATGCTCTGCTCAAAATATAACTGCAGCAGGCAGCGTCTTGACGATCTTAAAAAATACAATCTCTCCGACAAAGAAACAGGCCTGGTTTTTGCTCTACATAAACAGACCGGAGCATCTCTAGAAAAACTCGTAGACATGTATCAGCAACAGAAAATGAGCTGGAGTGAAATAGCCCATCATTTCAAGCTGACTCCGGCGGAAGTCGGAAAAAATATTCTAGGGGACAATGGGTAATCCCGGTCCACATGAATGGGCACAGAACCGACAATATAGAGGAAAGAACAATGGACAGTCAACATCACCGTCTTTTTTTTAGCGGAAAAGGCCTGAAAATTCCCGGACGATCAGCCTTGTTTCTCTTCTTCTGTTCTTTTATGCTGGCTACTCCCGCCCTGGCCGGGAATGAACGGATTATCTTTCTCCATCACTCCACCGGCAATATCATCTACACCGACGGCAACGTGTCCGGCTGGATTGCCGACTACAATGCGACCCACAACAGCAGCTATGTTATTGAGGACCGCTACTACCCGACAACACCCTACCCATGGGCAAACTATCCTTACGATTACTGGAATCTCTGGGTCAACGGCACCTGCCGCGCCGATAATCCGAATATCCACTGCCTGGACCAGCTGACGGCCGACTTCCAGGTTGTCATTTTCAAAAACTGTTTTCCGGTCAGCAATATCGAAGCGGATACCGGCAGCCCCGACATCACCAGCAGTAGAAAATCTCTGGAAAACTATAAACTCCAGTACGCTGCGGTCCGGGATAAACTGCAGCAATACCCGAATACCCTGTTTATCTTCTGGACCGGGGCACCGCTGCACCGCCTGGCAACGACTCCGGAAAAGGCCGACCGCGCCCGGCAATTTGCAACCTGGGTAAAGAATGAGATGTTAACCGGCGGGACCTATCCCAACATTCGCGTCTTCGACTATTTTGACCTGACCGCCGGGGCCGATAATATGCTGCGCTACGAGTACGAAAAAAGCCATACCGGCAGCGACAGCCACCCCAACACCCTTGCTGCCACCGATGTGGGCCCGGTCTTTGCCCAGTTTATCATCGACAGCGCGCAGGATTTCTTTGACAGCACAGGCGGCGGCCAGGGCAGTTCCTGGACACCGCCGCTGCCGGAGGCGAAGACCCCTGTTCCGGCAACCGCTCTTCTGCTGATGAACTAACCTTTTCCGACCCGGACAAACCATGAAAAAAATCTCCGCCCTCTTCTTTTCTGCATGTATCCTGCTGCCGATCCACGCCTCCCTTTTTGCGGCCCCGGTTCAGCGGCCGGTGTTCACAAAACAGATCAAGTGGACCGGTACCTCCTGGTTCGGCTCTCCCATGGTCCACGACCTCGGGACCGGACAGCGGAAAATCATCGCCACCTTTTATGACATCATCGTCTGGGACAAGAACGGCAACGAACTGGCCCGGGTTCCGCACGGCTCGGGCCTGCCACTGGAGGGACGGATCTATGCGCCCGCAGTCGTTACCGACCTTGACGGCGACGGGATCTATGAGATTATTGCCGGCAGCGGCTCCAATGTCGCGGCCTATGAATGGCGCAACAACACCTTGGTCCTAAAACAAGGCTGGCCCGCCTCGACCTGTTCGGCCGGACAATGCCCGGAGGTGCGCGGCATGGCTGCCGGAGACCTGGACGGCAACGGAAGCATAGAGGTCGTGGTTACCACCACCCAGACCGAACCCAACGGGGCTCAGGTCTTTGTATTCAGCCCGGACGGCAGCCTGTACCAGCCTCCCGGGCTCGGCTTTCAGGCCTGGCCGCGCTACAACACCGCAAGTGGTGCGGGCAACGACGCGGACGTCAACGGGCCGGGCAACCACGGCTACGGCTGCTACGGCTTAAACGTGGGCATCGGCAACCTGGATGACGACCCGCAGAAAGAAATCGTGGTCACCTTTGACAACCACCAGATCAATGTCTTTCAACATACCGGGGTCAGCATGCTCGCCTCGCCCTGGTTCACCAACCGGTCATCGCAGTATTCAGGCAACCGACTCAACTGGGGCCAGTTTATTCGCTGGTTTGACCCCCAGGTGGAGAAAAATCACTATCACCTCCATACCGGGGACTGGCCCCATCCGAAGTACCAGAAATGGATGCAGTGGACCGCCTCGCCCCCTTCGGTGGCCGATCTCAACCTGGACGGCAAAAACGAGGTTATCGCAGTGGCCAACGTGGAAAAAGACGTGCCCTACGATACCAAGCACCACTCGATCATGGTTCTGCAGGGATCGTACGGCAATGGAAGCACATCGGCCATGCGGCTGCCGGGCTGGGAGAACCTGCCCTCGTCCGGATACCCCCTGAACCGGGGAAGCAGGACCTGGTATCCGCCCAGGAATCCGCCCGCCCCCACCATCGTCAACATCAGCGGCGACAAACGACCGGAAATCCTGTATGCGGCCCACGACGGCTATATCTACTGCACCTCGGCCACCGGACAGCAGCTGTGGCGTCGGGATATCCGCCATGGCCGGGCGATCATGTACGGTTCGGAAATCGTGGTTGCCGACCTGAACCGGGACAATGTTCCGGAGCTGATTCTCACCACCTACGGTGACCCTGAGAATATCACCCCGGGCAAGGCGCATGGTTACCTGATGATCCTGGACAACAACGGCAACCTGCTCTATGACCTGCAGCTCCCCCAGCAGGGTACCAACGGCAACGGCAAGGGTGCGCCGGCGGCACCGACGGTGATGGATATCAACGGCAACGGTACCCTGGAGATCCTGACCCAGACCTTTGGGGCCGGTTTTTTTATCTACACGGTCCCGGGTTCAGCAGAGAATCAGCTGCTCTGGCCCACGGCCCGGGGCAACTTCCTTCGTGACGGGCAGCCGCTGCCGACCTCAGCAACTCCGGGTTCAGGTACCGGCGTCGGCCGGACAGGGACATCCCTGCCGCCGATCTATCTCCTGCTGAAATAAAAAATTACAGCGGAAAAGAGATAAAAAAACTGGAACCGCGACCGGGCTCACTGGAGACCCGGGTTGTGCCGCCGTGGGCCTCGACAATGGCCTTGACCGCTGCCAGCCCAAGGCCGGTGCCCCTGGCCTTCTGCGCCTCACGCGGCACCTGATAAAACGATTCAAAGATGTGGTCCTGCTGCTCAGGGGCGATGCCGATACCTTCGTCCCTGACTTCAACCACAAGCTGGTCCCCATCCACCGTAACCTTGACATGCACGGATTTTCCCGGTTCCGAATACTTTATCGCATTATCAAGCAGGTTGGTCATCACCCGGGTTATCTGCAAACCATCTCCATGCAGCGGCGGCAGCTCCGCCGGTAAATCCAGGTGCAGGGTTATATCTTTTTTTCCCGCCTGCAGACGAAAGCCCTCTATAATATCAGTAAGCAGATTGCCCAGGTCAAGGGACTCCAGATGCAACTCTATCTGCCCGGCCTCGAGCTTGGAAATTTCCAGAAAGGATAGAATATATCTTTCCAGCCGGCCGACTTCACGGCTGACGGTTTCCAGATAACTTCGCTGTTTGTCGGTCAGAGGCCCTGCCTTCCCCTTGAGCAGCCGTTCAACAAACCCGCCGGCTATGGCGACCGGCGCTTTCAAATCATGGGTCAACAGGGAGATTATATTTTTTTTCTGGGCCTCAAGCTTCTTTTCAGCCGAGGCGTCACGAAACACTTCGACCCCGTTGATCAGATTGCCCTCTTCATCGGTGAGGGCGGCACTGGAAAAGAAGATAGGAATCTGCTCCTGGTTTCTGCCCATGATCAACGCTTCCCGTCCCATGCAGGTTTTGCCGGTACGCAGACTTTCCCGCAGAGGACAGTGCTCGCCACAGAGACTGGAACCAAGGACGTCGCTGCACGTACGCCCCAGGACTTCGGCCTTCGGCCAGCCGGTCAGCTCTTCAGCGGCCTGATTAAATTCAACGATCCGAAAGGCGTTATTCACCACAAACAGGGCCACCGGCAGACCACTGATAATGAGATCATAGAGTTGCTTCCTGGCTGTCTGCTGCATTTATCACCTCATAAATTTTTTCCCTGTTCACGCCAGATCAGGGGAAAGCGCATGACAAGGCGGCCACCTTCGCCGGGAACCATGCTGTTTTCCACCTGTAATTCTCCCTGATGTTCGGTCAATATATGCCGAACCAGTGCCAGCCCGGGCTGGCCGACCTTCAATCTGTTCTCCGGGGGCTGTTGAAGCTCATTGAGATCTTCGGCGGAAAACCCGGTTCCCTGATCGACAACTGTTATTGTAGCATGCTCTCGATCGGAATCAACCCTGATTATGACTTGCCCCCCGGCCGGGGTAACACCGGCGGCATGACGAAACACATGAATAAGGGCGACTTTCAGCACTCTGCGGTTGGCATGGATAAAAACTGATTGTTCTCCCAGTTCAAGAACTGGTTCAATCGCCCGTTTTCCCATGGTCGGACAGGACTGCAGAGCATCCTGGACCAGTTTGACCAGATCTTCACGGACAAAGAGATCGCGCCGCTCGTCGGCCATGGCATGAAATCGATGGACAATCCTGTCAATACGCTCCGCCTGATTGGCAATCTGCCGGATCTTGCGTACAGCTTTTTCCGGCAGCCGCCCCTTCCTGATCAACTGTCCGGCCAGCCCGCCGATGACCGTGGCCGGATTGCGCACCTGATCGGCAATTTTAAGCGACATCTCTATAATAGTCCGTTCCTGGGCCAGGGCTTCAAGATCGTTGCTGAGCTGCAAAAGCTCATTATTGCTCTGATCCAGCATTCGGTTCTGCTCGGTTTTTTCCTGGAGCAGCCGCAGGACCTCATCATGTTTGGCCCGCAGGTTTTCCATATAGGATTCTTCAGTATCGGCAAAAAGATCCTTGCGGATGGCCTTGATCCTTGAGAGCAGGTTTTCCGTCCCCGGAAGATCGGCCAGGGAGCTTCGACAACGGATGGTCAGGGGAACCGCACCAACTCCACCTTCGATTTCAAGTTCATCAAAAACCCGTTGCACTCCCGGAAAAGGCGGCTTCGACACCAGCTCTTTCCCCCTGGCACAACGCGCCCTGTTCTGTTCCGTTGTCAGGGCATCACAGGCCCCGCTGGAATGAAAGACAAATTCCAGGAACAGGCCGGACGATTCCGCTCCTGACCGGAAAAACGACAGACTCACCTTGCCGCCATGGCAACAGATCAACAGAATTCTGGCCAGTTCCGAAGCTGCGGTGGCAAAGCGGGCCACCTGCATTCGACTGCAACCAATAGAACAGGTCAGCAGTTTGACCTTTTTCCTGACCATGGGAATATCAGCTGATTTCTGAACAACCAGGGTCAGAATATGATGGAGTTCCTTTACGTATGCTGCCATTGCCATACACAGATCGAGATATCGTCCTGAGCTTGACGATTCATGGAAAAAGCCGATTGCAGGACCAGACTGCATCTCGGCGGGTGACCGCTTTTGCTGTCAACAGAAAGCAACCGGGATATTTCTTCACGGTCAAAGGGTTGCAAGCCGTCCGAATGTATCAGGCAGGCAAAATCTTGCCGCACCGGATAGCGAAACAGCTCAAAGCCGCCGTGATAGAGATCGCCCGGGGGTTGCCAGCCGGCGGCAAGGACGATCCTGGAATCAACCACGAGCCAGAGTCCGATATTACCCACCCCGGCACACTGTACTTCCTGCTGCATGCGGTCAAAACGGATGATCTTGATCGATGCCCCGGCTTCCAGAGCAAAAGACAACCGTTCAAGCAGCTGATCAGGGGGCCAGACCAGATCCATCTCCTGCAGCCGTCTTCCAACCTCACGGGTCATCCGGAAACCGGTGCCAATCCCGGGGCTATCCACCAGGGCAACCCGAATGAAACGCTCGTCACCATCGACAAACAACCCATCGCCGCAGGGCATATTTTCCGTCCGCCCGCTGACGATCCCGGCCAGATCCACCTGCAGATCGACAAGCACCTGCGGTGGCCGGTAATTGGGCCAGCTGACCGCCGTTATAATGGTCCCGGGTCGCCCCCTTTTCGAACCCGGACATTGATAGGGATTTTTCTTTCCCATCTGCGAACAGACGGCAAACCGATCCGCCAGCCGCCGCACCGAGGCCAGCCCTACCCCGAGGCCAATGGTCGACGGGCAGCCGGTCTTCCGGGCCAGCAACTCGTCGATATTACCAAGACCCGGGCCCTGGTCCACACTTGCAAGCATCACACAGGGCACATCCTGGATCCGCAGACTGGAGACCCGGATACAGCCTTCCCGGGTTTGATGATCCAGATGATTCTGGGCCAGCTCCGTGGCCATCAGACGGATTTCCGCCTGACGCTGGGCCGGAAAATCCCGCTCTGCGGCCATCTGGCCGGCAATCTGCCGAACAACCGCAACATCGGCCGGAGAACGAACCATGATTTCCCGAAACAGGGCCCGCAAGCTCAGTCCTCCTGCCGTCGGCACTGCAGATGAAACAGGGCCTGTTCCGCATCAAGGGCAAAATCCAGTCCCGGCAGAGTAATGTCGAAATCAAGCAGAGTCATGACCACCGGCACCGAAAGACCCGCCACCACTACCTTGGCCTGGAGCAGTTTCAACATCGCGGCCAGTTCCGCCAGTTTTTCGGCAAAATAGGAGTCCATGACCTCCAGCCCCTGAAGATCCAGAACCACCCCGTCGATACGGCCTTCGCTGACCTGTTCGCTGACCTGATCCTGGAGCCTGCGAATTTCCCGGTCCTCGATATCCTCCTCAATGGAAACCAACAGCACCGAGCCCAGTGAAAAAGTCGAAAAAGACTGCATGCTCTCAGTCGGCCTGCTCTCGGGCAGTTTCGGAACCGATCAGACCGGACACCATACTGACCCGGTTCTTTTGTTCCTCAAGCCGGGAAATGGCATACTGCAACGCATCGGTCATCCGACCACGGAGGATAATATTTTCCAGGCTGACTCCGGACTCACTGATCACCCGGGCAATATGAGGCCCGACCCCGGTGAGCAGGGTTTCACTGCCCATCAGACGGGCGGCAGCCGCAGTCATCAGGATATGGCGGGCTACTTCGGCATCGACAATGGGGACCCCGGTGATATCAATAATAATAAAGGCTGCCCTGCTCTTTTCGATGGCCTCCAGCACCCGCTCCATGGCGATGTGGGCCCGGTGGGAGTCCAGGGTGCCGACAAGAGGCAGGGTCAGGACACCTTCCCAGACCTCGATTACCGGGGTGGAGAGTTCCAGGATTTCATCCTGCAGATGGCGGATATCCTCTTCCCGTTTCTTGAGCAGCTTCTCCTTCTGCTCCATAATGATACGGTCGGTTTCCAACCGCTCGGATATATTTACAAAATGCTCAACACAGCCGATAATTTCACCGGTATGGTTGCGCAGGGGCCTGGAGGTATATTCAATGGGAATCTCGACATCGCCGTAATGCAGGGTTGTCTCGCCATGACTTTCGGTGTTCTGTGAAGTCGCCTGCAGACAGGTACAGGAATCGGTCTTGCACATGGGGGTGTCAAAGATGTCATAACATTTCCGGTCGAAACAATCGCCACAGGTCTTGCCCACCATTTTGGCCCCGGCCTTGTTGATCATCAGGATATTATGATCAAGATCGGTTACAAAAATGCCCGAGGTGATGGCATTGATTATTTCCGAAAGAAATCCTTCATCCTGATAAACTTCGGCAAAATCTTCCATGCTCTTCTCCTCCTTTTCACTTCAACGTTCAGATTGCATCAACGGCCGCAAACTCCGGTTCATGCAGGGGAATGATATAGTCGGCCATATCCCGGACCTTCAGCATCATATCATAGGCCTCATAACTGTTGATATTGGTGCCCGGCGGGATAACCTCCATCTCCATGGCCCTGATCTGAATCGGCGGTTCAAAATTTTCCCGGATCACGCAGAACCCGGTAATGGCGGTCTTGCCTTTTTTGGTGTCGATAAACACTGTCATCCCGCCGGGGCTGTGGGCCGGAGTGTGCATCACCGAAATACCCGGCAGCAGTTCCCCGTCCTTTTTGACCACCTCGATCTGATCCGCCTCCCGGATCTCAAAGATAAAGTCCTCCACATAGCGGTAGTCAAGCGGGTGCGGATTGGAGATGGTTTTCAGTTCCAGCTCGTGGATATAAAAACGGGCATTGGTGCACTTATAATCATTTTCACAGTGATCGGAATGGAGATGGGTATGGATCACCACATCAATATCTTCGGGAACGAGATCAAACCTGGCCAGGCCGTCTTCAAGGGTATAAATTTTACCACCAATGGCCTGCTCGCGATCTGCGGACTGGACCGGATGCATTTCACCGGTATCGACCAGGATCTTTTGATCGCCGCCTTCAATGTACCAGGAGTAAATGGGAATAGTATAGGGTGTACCATAGTCGTACTGATAGGTCATCATACCCTTATCAAAGACTTTGGTGCCGACAACAATG
>DRKH01000333.1 GCA_011051825.1 Desulfobulbus sp. | reverse complement strand
TCGAAGGGAGGACAGAAAAGACCGGCTCCTGTTTTCACCCCCGGTGCATGGCCACGTCATTGAGCCGATGAGAAAAGACTTGTAAGCAGTTTCATTCCGGTTTTTAATGCTGTTTGAAATACAATCTTCATCTGGCACGTTCGTGTGTGCGCCGGATATGTAGGGGCAACACTATACAGAAACCGGACAGTCCATAGTTATAATCTCCGCAGGTAAGCGGAGCGGAGACTCCGGGCGGTAGCTATAAACTCGACACCCGGAACGCGGAACGCTCTGTTTTCGGATAAACCAGCATGGCTGGACCAGATAAGCGGAGCGAAGCGCAGACTTCGGGATTTTCAGGCCCCAGCCACAACAGACAGCGTAGACTTCGAACCATGAAAACAGCCCGGATCAGCAAAACTTCGCGGGCGATTTTCGGATAAAAGAAAAAATCAACCAGAACTACAATAGAGGATTTCCATGCCCATGAATGAACAGCCCCCATGGGGGCAGAAAAAGAAACCTTCCTCGCCGGAAGATTTTCTGGCCGCCCTGATCCAGAAAATACGCGACTCCTTTACCGGCCAGGAGCAACAGAGAAGCCCTGGTGACAACAACCAGCCTCCTCCTCAACCCCAGAACTTTGCACCGGGTATCGGCAAGATTATCCTTATAGTGCTGGCGCTCCTCCTCTTCCAGGGCGTGTACTCCTCATTTTACACCATTGAACCGGGTGAGGTCGGTATTATTCTTCGCTTTGGTAAATATGCCAAAACGACACAGCCCGGGCTCCATTTCAAAATACCCTACATTGAAGACCTGACCAAAGTTGACGTGGAGACGGTCCGTAAAGAGGAGTTTGGCTTCCGGACTCGAATACCCGGCAAGACCTCCGTCTTTGACAAACGTGGCTTCAACATGGAATCACTGATGCTGACCGGAGATAAAAACGTCATTAACGTCGCCTGGATCGTCCAGTATAAGGTCAGCGACCCGGTCAACTTTCTCTTTAAGGTCCGAAACGTCCCTCAGGCCGTTCGCGACGCCTCCGAAATGGTTACCCGTCGGATTGTCGGCAACATGGACTTTGATTATGTGCTCAGTAATCGGGAAATCCTTGCCGGCGATGCAAAAAAGGAACTGCAGGAACAATTAAACAACCTTGAGGCCGGGGTCTCCATCGTGACCCTGCAGCTACTTGACATCAACCCGCCGGATCAGGTCAAACCTGCATTTAATGAGGTCAACGAAGCGGACCAGGACATGAAGCGACTGGTCAACGAGGCCGAAGAAACCTACAACAGAGTCATCCCCAAGGCCAGGGGCAGTGCAAAACAGATTGTCGAAGAGGCACATGGTTATGCGGCACAGCGAATTAATCGTGCCCAGGGTGAGACCAACCGCTTTATCTCCATCCTCAAAGAATACCAGCTGGCTCCCGAAGTAACGCGGCAGCGCATGTACCTGGAAGCCATGCAGGATATCCTGCCCAGTGTTGCCCATATTTTTGTAATGGATAAAAACCAGCAGAACCTTCTCCCCTTCCTTGATCTCTCGAAACGCCCACAGGAAGCTTCAGGGACAAATAAATAAGAGACAGCCATGAAAAATATATTGCAGTTTATAGTACTCATTGTCGTCTTTGGCCTCATTGCCACGGCATGGGACGGTTTTTACATCCTGAAAGAAGGTCAACAGGCGGTCATCACCCAGTTTGGCGCCCCGGTCGGCAAGCCGGTCACCAAGGCCGGATTAAAGTTCAAAACGCCTTTTATTCAGCATGTACAATACTTTGAAAAGAAAATTCTCATATGGGACGGCGATCCGAATCAGATTCCAACCAACGACAAAACATTCATCTATATAGACAATACAGCCCGTTGGCGGATTTCCAATGCTCTCAGATTCCTGCAGGCGGTCGGTAATGAAAGACGGGCGCAAAGCCTGCTTGACGATATCATCAATGGTACGGTACGGGATCTGGTCAACAAAAACAATTTGATCGATATTATCCGCAGCTCCGACTGGTCGCCGGACTACATGATGTCAACGGTGATGTCCACCGCTCAGTCCGGTGACATGACAAAACCGCCTAAGATGGGACGAGACAAGATCAGCGAACAGGTTCTTGAAATAGCCTCCAAGGTGACGCCGAAATATGGGATCGAGCTGATTGATGTCATGTTCAAAAGGGTCAACTATATCGATTCGGTCCGGGAAAAAGTATACAACAGGATGATATCGGAACGGAAAAGAATTGCGGCTGAAAAACGATCTCTTGGTGAAGGCCGGAAAGCGGAAATTCTTGGCCGGGTCGACCGTGAGCTTAAGGAAATCACCTCCAAAGCGCAGAAGGAAGCCACCGAAATCAAGGGTACGGCTGATGCCGAAGCCACCAAGATTTATGGCCGGGTCTACTCTAAAAATCCGGAGTTCTATGCCTTTCAGAAAAGTCTGGAAAGCTACAAGAACATCATTACCGGCAACACGTCGTTAATCCTGTCCTCGGACTCTGACCTATTTAAGTATCTGGAATCGCTTAAGGAGCGATAACGGGTAGACGATTAAACCATTCATTCCCGACCGGCAGCCCTTCTCTACGGGCACCGGTCGGAAGATTTCGTCCACAGCCGCTGCCCCCCATCAATCCATGACTATTCCCGGCCCTTCATCGGCAAAGCCGGGGCGCTGATCAGGTGAATAGGCAATACGCCCGCGCTCGTTCAGCAGGGCCTCCAGCCGGACAAGCTCCTCTTCGCTGCTGAGGGTCTCGACTTCCAGGCGCTCAAAGCGACAGGGACAGTGAATCAACTGCCCACCGCACCAGGGGCAGATTTCCACCGGGCAGCCGAGTTCGTGCAGCTCACCGGTAACGGCATGGCAGGCCGGACAGACATTCTCATCCACCTGCAGCGGTTCATAAATCGGCAGATCATCGCAGGAACCGCAATGTTTTCGAAATGCTTCAAGGTCTGTAAAACCGAAATAATCCAGTAGATCCTGATCCAGATAGCCCTGTTCAATGGCCCCGTGAAACTCCACGCCTTCACTGGATACCAGGTACATATAGGCGGACTGTTCGGTTACAGCCGCCAGAAGGAAGAGACCACCGGAACGGGCGACTGTCCGTATTTCCTGTACATGGTCCGCCTTTGCCTCGGGCAGGTAGGAGTAGAATTCCAACAGCAGGTCCAGGACAATCCGGTCCTCCCTGTACTGGAGCAGCAGATCAGCCGCTGCCGGCATATTCCCCTCACCAACTGCATATTCCATGGCCTTGCGGATGGCCTGTCGTTGCTTTTTTCTCTCATTCATAATAGCACACTGTCCAATGGGCTGCGTAATTGGCAGCAGACAACCACCCGCTGAACGGACGGCAATGCCGCCGAGACCACGCGCCCACTTAATTTAGATGTTATTTCGTAACTGTTCAGGAGCACCCCATCTCTGCACGGTCAGGCCTGATTCACATAGGAATCACTATAGTTCACAGGCCTGACTGCACAGATATGGAGCACTCCTGAACAGTTACAGGTGGTGGTTGGGCCAGCTCGCTGCCCCACCTGAATAGTTACGTCATTTCAAATAGTTACGAAAAAATATCCCGCAGCCATGCAGCACGCAGGTTTCATTGATCTTGATTTTCCAACCCTTTTCTGATATATTTAGGTGTTTGTATATAAAGAAAGCCTTATTTCCTGCAGCATATCAAGGCGACCTGACGGATTTCTCTTTAGGGCCCCGTGGAAAATCAGGATTCTCGTTCCGTGGCGTTGTCTGACAGCACCACGAGATCACAAGACTCCAAAATACCATTTTTCAAGGGAACCTCTATATTGTACCCGAACCTCTGTTTCCCAGCATTATCTTTCTCTCTATCCTGTGAGACAGACAGCCTCTGTTCGCAAGGGGTTATACGAGGCGACCAGAAATAAAGGAATTAAATGACAAGACTCATGATGAACAACGTAGATGGCGCAACAGCAGAACTTATTATCGATGGTAAAAGCCATACCCTGCCGATCGTTAAGGGGTCCGAAGGTGACCGTGGTATCGATATCAGCGGACTTCTACAAAATACCGGCTGCATCACCCTTGACCCCGGCTTTAAAAATACCGGATCCTGCTCCAGTTCAATCACCTACCTTGACGGCAACAAGGGCATTCTCCGCTACCGGGGGTATGCCATCGAAGATCTGGCTGAAAAATGCCAGTTTATCGAAGTTGCCTACCTGCTGCAGCACGGAAAGCTCCCCAACGAAAAAGAACTCGATCATTTCAAGGAATTGCTGGAACGATTTGCTCTCCTGCACGAAGATATGCTGCACTTCTTTGATCATTTTCCCCCCAATGCCTCGCCCATGTCGATTCTTTCGGTCATGGTCAACACCCTGCACAACTATTATCCGGAAATGGGAGATGACCCGCTGGAACACAGTGAAATGACAGCGGCCCGGCTCATCTCCAAGATCAGGACCATTGCCGCCTTTTCCTATAAAAAATCCGTCGGCCATCCGCTGGTCTACCCGCGCAACGATCTCTCCTACTGCGGAAACTTCCTCAACATGATGTTCGACAAACCGGTCAGACCATACACCGTCAGACCTGAAGTCGTAGCCGCGCTGAATAAACTGCTGATCCTCCATGCCGACCACGAACAGAACTGCTCAACAGCCACGGTTCGGATGGCCGGCAGTGCAGGCGTCAACCTGTACGCCTCCATTTCCGCCGGTATAAACGCCCTCTGGGGCCCCCTGCACGGAGGCGCCAATGAGGCCGTTCTCGACATGCTTGAAACCATTTATGCCGACGACTCTGATTTTGAAAAATATATCGCCAAGGCAAAGGATAAAAATGATCCGTTCCGGCTGTCCGGCTTCGGTCACCGGGTCTACCGTACCTTTGATCCGCGCGGTACTATTATCAAATCCGCCTGCCACGAGATTCTTGACGTACTGGAAGTTTCCGATCCGCTCCTTGATCTGGCCCAGAAACTCGAAGAGATTGCCTTAAACGATGAATATTTCGTCAAGCGTAACCTGTACCCGAATGTCGACTTCTACTCCGGCATTATTTATCGGGCCATCGGTATTCCATCCAACATGTTTACCGTTATGTTTGCCCTGGGACGATTGCCGGGCTGGATCGCCCAGTGGAAAGAGATGCGTGAGGATAAAACAACCAGAATAGGCCGGCCCCGCCAGGTCTATATCGGAGAACCGGCCCGTAATTTTGTCCCTATTGAAGAGCGTTCCTAGCATCCCCGCTGAAGTCATTGTCCCTTCAGCAGAGCGCGTTCAGGAGGACGAAATACAGAAATGACGGACGGAATTGTTGTTCAGGTAACGAAATAGAACTTCAAAAGGGCGCCGAAACGATATAAAAAATGTAACTATTCAGGTAGAGGCAGAGAACTAGCCCAACCACCACCTGTAACTGTTTAGGAGTGCTCCATATCTGTGCAGTCAGGCCTGTGAACTATAGTGATTCCTATGTGAATCAGGCCTGACCGTGCAGAGATGGGGTACTCCTGAACAGTTACTAAAAAATCAGGCCTCGGCAACGGTATTGTGAAGGATAAAATATTTCAGCCGGGCCTTCTGCTCATCATCAAGTTCCCCAAAGCGGATCCCGAGACGCTTGACCCGGACAGCACTAAACTGCGACTCAGGCTGAGAGCGCACATCACTTACAAGTTCAGAAGGAATATCGGCAAGATAAAAGTCATCTGCCGCAAAAAAAATATCGAGCCTAAATTGACGCTCGGGTTCTCTTTCAAAGACTACATAGTGAATGGCCATACCGCCTTCACTGATATCAACAATGGTTCCGGGTACGGTATCAAGAAATGCCAGTGCCCCCTCTTTGACGCGAAAACGTTTGTGGCTGCGTCGGTCGGACTGCACGCCGGCGGGATCTTCCTGTTTCATAAGGACCTTATTTAATAGATGAAAGGGTGGCATTCATCATTTTGCAATACTCTCGAACCAACTGCCAACGGACAACAGGTCGCAGACGAAAATAGATGGGACTCAACATGAGAATGCGAACAGCTTGACGTGGACTCATAATCCTTCCTCCGTTTCAACTTTTTGTACTCACTGTTCCCGTTGCAATAATCAGTCCCAATAAATAGCTTTCTCACAAAAACCCATAATTTTAACAGGTTAGAAAAATAGCGTTTTAAGCTATAAAAGCGGAAAACAGAAAAAATCCGGAAAAAGAGACGAACGAGTACTTTTTTTCCGGATTGGAGAACATTTGCCTCTGCATCAGGTGTCCATGCCAAGATTTTGACTGGTCTGCAGATTGACCGTCAGGGGAACCGCAAGGGACAGGACATTTTCCATGGACTGCTTGAGCAGATCGGATGTCGGCTCAACCTCCTGTCCGGGGACCTCCAGGACAAGTTCATCATGTATCTGCAGAATCATCCGCCCCTGCAGATCCTCGGCAACCAGCCGCCTGTCAACCTCAAGCATGGCCAGCTTTATAATATCGGCCGCGGTCCCCTGAATGGGCGTATTGATGGCCGTGCGCCGGGCAAACTCACGTCGGGTCCGGTTACTGCTGTGAATATCGGGAAGCTGTCGACGACGCCCGAGCAGAGTGGTGACAAAGCCGTCTTTTTCCGCCTGCACAACGATGGTCTCCATAAACGTTTTGACCCCCGCATACAGCTCAAAATACCGATCAATAAAGGTCTGCGCGTCCTTGCGACTTACCTGCAGCTGTGAGGCAAGCCCAAAGCTTGACATCCCGTACACTATACCGAAATTGATCGTCTTTGCCACCCGCCGCATCTCCGCAGTGACCAATTCCGGAGAAACGGAAAAAATTTCCGACGCCGTTTTTGTGTGGATATCCCGGCCGGCACGAAAGGCCTCCACAAGAGCAGGGTCCCTCGAATAATGGGCCAGCACCCGCAAATCTATCTGTGAGTAATCCCCGGAGAGCAGCAGGGCTCCTTCTCCGGCTACAAAAGTTGAACGAATCCGCCTCCCCTCCGGGGTCCGAATCGGAATATTCTGCAGGTTCGGCCTGGAAGAACTGAGTCGACCGGTGGCGGTTCCGCACTGGTTAAACGAGGTATGTATTCGCCCCCCGTCCAACGCGGCAAGACGGCTTAGCTTGTCCACATAGGTCGATTTCAGCTTGGCCAGGTTTCGATACTGGAGGATCAGCGAGGGTAATTCATGGTGCTGACTGAGCTTTTCCAGCACCTTGACATCGGTTGAATACCCGGTTTTGGTCTTCCGCCCCCTGGGCAGCCCCAGGTCATCAAAGAGAATCTCGGCCAGCTGCTGAGACGAGTTGATATTGAACTCCCTGCCGGCAGCCTCATAAATCTGCTGCTCGAGCACAAGCAGACGCTCGGAGAACTCAACAGAGAGTTGCTGCAGATGTTCCTGATCGACCAGAATACCCTGTCGTTCCATCCGCGCCAGCACCGGGACAAGCGGGCCCTCGATTTCGGCAAACAGCTTCCACAGTCCAAGATCTTCAAGAGCGGGCTGCTGCAGTTCAAAGAGACGAAGGGCGCCATAGACATCCTCGCAGCTGTAGTTTTTTGCCCGCTCAAGGCCGACCTTGGCGAAAATTCCGTCACCGCTCAACCCCCTGGTCACCTGGGCAAACGAGGTCATCTCAATATCAATTTCCCGGCAGAGATCATCAAGTTTATAGGACCTGCGTCCGGGGTCCAGCAGCCAGGCCCCGATCATGGTGTCATAGAGGGGACCTCCCAGCACCACTCCGCCATTGTCCGGATTCGACAGCACCGTCCAGTCATACTTCAGATTATGTCCTATTTTGGCCTGCAAACGGTTCTCCAGCAACGGACGCAAAACGGTAATCAGGGTCTCTTTATCCAGCTGGTCCGAGAACAGGACGCCATCGGCATCACGGTGGCCGCAGGGGACGTACCAGGCCTTGTTCGTATCAACACAGAGCGAAATCCCGACCAGATCTGCCGACAATGCCTCAAGTGAGGTGGTTTCGGTATCAACAACCAGCCGATCGGCCTTGGCCAGCAGCAACACAACTTCTTCAAGCTGTTCCCTGGTCCGGACCAGAACAAACGAATCGCTATTTACCTTTTGGGCCGGGGCATCGGCGGCAAGCAGGCTGGAAAATTCCAGTTCCGTCAGCAGCTCCCGCAACACGTCGGTATCCGGCTCACCGACGGCATAGGCTTCGGGTTCCCCTTGAACATCGGCATCCTCAAAAAGTCGAATGAGATCCCGCGAGAGAAAGGCATCATCCCGATGGGCAATAAGACGCTCCTTCATCTTTGATTTTTTCAGGCCGTCAACCGCAGCGTACAACCCCTCCAGTGTGCCATAGGCGGCAATCAGCTTCTGCGCAGTTTTGGGCCCCACCCCGGGGACTCCTGGTATATTATCGGCGCTGTCTCCGGTCAGGGCCAGATAGTCCAACAGCTGCGTCGGCCGGACCCCGTATTTTTTCTCGACCGCCGCTTCATCCATAAGCTTGTCGCTCATGGGATCCCAGAGGGTCACCCGGCTCGAAACCAGCTGCAGCAAATCCTTGTCCCCGGATACAATAACAACCCGGCAGCCGTTTTCAACCAGTCGGCGGGTAGCCGAGGCTATCAGATCATCGGCCTCCAGGTCCTCGTGTTCCATGCTGAAGATATTATAGGCATCCACCACCTTGTGAATATAGGAGATCTGCGGCACCAGGTCCTCGGGCATGGGCGGCCGGTTGGCCTTGTATTCCGGATAGAGCCGGTGGCGAAACACCGGTCCTTTTGTATCCCAGGCCACGGCCAGGCATTGCGGCTTTTTTTCCCGCAGGATCCGACGCAGGATGGTTGTGAAGCCATAAACCGCGTGGGTGGGCAGACCGGAGCTGTTGCTCAAGGGCCTGATGGCATGATAGGCCCTGTAGATATAGGCACTGCCGTCAACAAGATAGACTTCAGGTCTGTTCATCAGACTCCTCTCTTTTTCCATCAGAAAATATACGGTACGGGACCGTCTTTAAGGTTGCATGAAGGCGACTGCCGGAGCATGGCCGTCTGTTTCCCTTCCATTTCTTTAAACCCGAAAAAGTAACTATTCAGATAAGGGCACAATTTACGCAATACCGCAGACTGTAACTGTTCAGGAGTGCCTTAGATTTGTTCATTTAAGACTGTGAAGCGTACT
>DRKH01000332.1 GCA_011051825.1 Desulfobulbus sp. | reverse complement strand
CATGGTCTGACGAACAGGTCCTTGGCAACGGGCTGATTGAGAACGGCATGGGAAAACGTCAACCGGGTCGAGGAACCGGGCCCTTCAAAAATGGTGACCGAATCCAGCAGTCCGGCCTGATCGGCGATTTTGAGTTCAATCCGGCTGATAAAGGAACGCATGCCCTCTTCCCTGGGGGTCAGGATTACGGTATGGGTATCCTTGATCTCGGTCGTAAAGGCTCCATTATCGGAAAACCGACCGTCCAGCCAGCCGCTGATCTCACCAAGGACCACCTGCATGGCGTCAAGCTGAAGCCCCTGTTCTTCAACAAGGGCTCCGTCACGTTCGGTAAATTTCCTGATCCTGCCCCCGTACAGCAGCAGAACCGAACGAAAAGGGGTGGTATATTCCCAGCGCAGATTTCCCGGGGCCTGAAAGACAAAGCGGCCCTTGGAAATAATCGGCCGGACAAGGATTTTCAGCTTTTTCTGCTGGATAAAGTCCGCCTGAACAGAGCGTACCTTGACCGTATCCCGGTCAACCGGCTCGCCTCCCCACGCCGACGCCACAGGAAAAAGAACAACAAGCAGGAGACATGACAAGATCCCGGCCGCCCCGGATCTCAGCCAAAGGATCGAGATGCCCGGAAAGAGGGCTGTCGTATATGTAAATAGATTCAACATGAGCGGTGTTTAAAACTGTTATCCGGGAACAGATTGATTTTCACAGCGATAACCATTGCATGGTTTTATTGAAATCGCAGAAAAAGAAAAATTTAATCTGCCTCCCAGGTGAAAGGCTGTAGTAAAAAAAACGTAACTATTCAGGTAGGGGCAGAGAACTAGCCTTACCACCACCTGTAACTGTTCAGGAGTGCTCCATATCTGTGCAGTCAGGCCTGTGAACTATAGTGATTCCTATGTGAATCAGGTCTGACCGTGCAGAGATGGGCATTCCCGGGCCGTTGCCATTTAGGGTGCCTTTAGAACATCCCGCCGTTGACCGAAATAACCTGGCCGGTCATGTAGGAGGCGTCCTCGGAACAGAGAAAGCCCACCACTTTGGCAACCTCATCGGGCCTGCCGATCCGGGCCATGGGGATCATGGTTTTGATATGGTCTTTTGGGGCGTCTTCAATCATATCGGTCTCGATCAGGCCCGGGGCCACCACGTTGACCCGAATGCCCAGACGGGCCACCTCGCTGGCCACAGCCCTACTGGCCGCATTGAGTCCGGCCTTGGCCGCTGCGTAGTTGGCCTGACCGCGGTTGGCCACCAATGAGGCGGCCGATGAGATGGAGACAACGGCTCCGCTGCGGTTGCGGACCATTTTTTCGATTACCGGCCGGGTCATATTATAAAAACCGTTTAAACTGGTATCAATGACCGACTGCCAGTTTTCGGGCGGCATCATCATGAACAGACCGTCGGCAATGATCCCGGCATTATTGACCAGAATATCTATCCGGCCCAGCCGTTCACAAACGTCCTCAACCACGTTTTCGGCCGCCTGACCATCCCGGACATCAAACCGGTAGATCTCGCCCCGGCCGCCGACAGCCTCCACCATGGACAGGGTCTTCCCGGCCCCCTTCTTATCGCCCATGTAGTTGACGACCACATAACAGCCGCGCCCGGCCAGCTCCGCGCAGATGGCGCGCCCGATCCCCTTGGAGCCGCCGGTGACGACGGCAATTTTCTGTTCATTTTCCTGATTACTGGTCGTCATATCTGCCACTGTATTTTCTGATTACGTAAAAAGCTCAGGTTTTCACCAACCAGGGATAACATCGCTTGCTCTCCCGACTATAAAACCCAAGAAACTCACCATAAATTCACTACGATTGTAAAGTCTTTTGATATTCAGCGATGGTATCCCTTATTCCTGCCTGAGGATTACGGGCAGTCAGGTTTTATTTTGCCTGAAAAAGCTGCAGGGTCGCCCGGCCGATCACTGTATCGTTCAACTCCATGGTGCAGGACACTTCCCGCAGGTTTTCAAAGACATAGGTATTTTCCGCCCTGACCGTGATGAGACTGCCGATATTCAGGCGCTCAATAAAAAACTCCGCTTTTTTAATTCCCACCAGCCAGCCCATCCGGTTTGAATCCAGCCCTTGCGTCTGAATGCGGTCCCAGCCGTTACAGACCCCGGCGGTCTGGGCCGCCAGCTCAACCAGAACCAGGGGATGGACGCTTCCCCCCCCGGCCATGGGCCAGGAGGCATCGACCACGGAGCGGGTCATTGCATGGTCGGCATCGACCTCAAGGACATCCCTGACCAGCAGCATGCGGCCGCGATGGGGCAGCAGATCTTCCAGGGTCGGATCGGTTCGTGTAGTCATATTCATAACAGGTTTGCAAGCCGGAAAACTAAGGGTTTACTCAACATGACAGTCCAGTTCCATATCCCGGGCTATGGAGTTCAACCGTTTGTCCAGGGTCCACAGTAAACAGTCACTGGTCAAGGCAACAGAGGCCATCAGGTGAGCATCGATAAAACCAATTCCTCTTCCCATAAGGTTATGCTGCTCGATAAAGAAGAAGACCTCGTCATGGGTCGGCAGATCAACAACCGGCAGACTCTTGATCAGTGAAAGAAAGAGAGCACGATTGTTCAGGTTGCCGCAGGCAAGTTCACCTATAACCATGGGATGGGTGGCGACCGCAACCCGGTTCAGCAAATCAGCAAGTCGCCTGTTACCGGAACGAAGATGGTCAATCCAGACAGAGGTGTCAACCAGAATCATGGTTTCCCGGCAGCTCTTCGACGGCGAACAGGTTCAAGCCCGGGTTCCGTCCCACCTAATTTTGCAAGTCGCCGGGAATTTTCCCGTTCTATCAAGGCCTGCAGGCTT
>DRKH01000331.1 GCA_011051825.1 Desulfobulbus sp. | reverse complement strand
TTTTGATATCCAGAATCGGCGTGCCGTCATAAATATCCAGGCCGGAGACCTCTATCCTGTTGCCGTCGACGGCCAGCACCTTGAGTTCCGAGAGGGCTATGGGATTTGGCCGGATCGGACTGCGGGTGGAAAAGACCCCGTGCAATCCCCGTGATATGTCCCCTCGTGGATAAACCTTGAGTATATCCCGGCCTGACTTGTGGAGCCAGAACAGCACAACTATGGTCTGGCCGGGAGCAATTCCCTCAAGGCCTTGCTGATACTCCGGATAAATCTCCAGGGTTCCGACCCGGTCCGATATGGTATAATTTTTAGGTGCATCCTCCCGGCCGGCAATATCACCGTGAAGCACACCGATAAAGTGCAACGTGGGCTCTTCCATGGCAGTAATCTCGCGTAAAGATTTTTTTAATGCATCGTAACTATTCAAATGGGTGCACGATTTATGCACAATACCACAAACCGTAACTGTTCAAGAGTGCTCCACGGAGTCTGCGCTCGAAGTCTGCGCTTATCTACCTATCTGTGCAGTCAGGTCAGTGAACTATAGTTATTTCTGTGAATCTGGCCTGATCGTGCAGAGAGGGGGTGCTCCTGAACAGTTACGATGCGTCATCATTCCCCAATGCCAAACCCTTCTCGGCTTTTTGCCTGATAACGGAACAATTTGAACGTCCGGATCGGGAAGACTCAGGATGGCACAGGTGTGATTGAAAACCGTGCTGCCCGGGTTAACCACCAGGACCCTGCCCAGCATCTCTGCAAACACCTGATGTGTGTGGCCGACAATCAGTACATCAAAATCATACCCTGCCAGCTCCCGGGTCCAGCGCTCTTTTGCCTCGGGCAGCATCTGTTCATACTGATCCAGCAGGGTAATCCCCTGGTTCATGGAACAGGGCGGACTTGCATGGACCATAAAAATCCGTTTCCCTTCAATGGTTGCTTCCCAGGTTTGCGGCAGGTTGCGCAAAAATGATCGGACCTCCGGGCCCTGCCCGTTAAGCCGGACATCATGGTTGCCGCAAACTGTCCTGCAACCGCTCTCGGCAAGCAGTGCAACACTTTGCTCAAGCTCTGTCCCATAGCCCGCGATATCACCCGCACAGAGAACCAAGTCAACCCGCTTGCGGGCAAAGATCGCCAACGCCTCCCGCAGTGGGTCGGCTGCGGCATGGATATCACTGATCAAGCCAAGTTGTACGGACATTTTTTGTAACCGGTCACAGGATTAGTCCCTCTGCGTTTTCATCTACCATAAACCTGTAAGTGACCAGGGGTACCGTAGATACGGGCAGGCGCGACCCTGCGAAGGAGCCTGCGAGACTCCGGGTAAGCGAGGGACGCGACTCCGTGCAGTGCCCCTGATCACTTACGTAAAAACGATACGAAAAGTACCCCTTCAGCAGTACCCCCGGCAAAGGTAAACCCTGATCGCCCCAAGGCGAAGGTGTTGGCAAAAACCAGCAAAATCCTCGAGCAGAACAGTAGCATATACGATCTGCTCTTACAAGATATCGGAACAACAGGTAGCAAAACCGGTGCCCCTGAACACGTACATCTTTTCTCCGGCCGGTATGTACAAAAAAACATTTCCCATCCTTGACAGCGTTCGGTCGATGATTATTTTTCCTTTCGTAAAAAAAGTTCCAGCTATTTTGCATGCTTGATTTCGGAGAAAACAGTTATCGGGATATTTGATTTCCTGTTCGACCTCTTGCTTACACCTTCAGGCCCTGACGCAGGATACAGGCAGTTTCCCTAAGGACGATGACCGTCCTTTCAGAAAGTACCACCTTCCCAGCGGATACATACCGACGTTTCCATACAGCCGTATGGTGGTGTGTTCCGTTGTTGTTCAACCAATCCCTGTCGTGTTTTTCTCTCGGAATCGGGCAGAAAACGAACAGGGAGTTGCGCGATGATCAAAACTGAGGAGTTGACACGAACCTACGGGGATTTCGTGGCCGTGGACAGGGTTTCCTTTTCCATCGGCAAAGGTGAGATTGTCGGCCTGCTCGGCCACAACGGGGCCGGCAAGACGACGATCATGAAGATGCTGACCGGGTTCCTGGAGCCCACATCCGGCAGCATCAGCATCGACGGTTATGACCCGTTGACCGCGCCCATGGCGGTTCGGAAAAAAATCGGCTATCTACCGGAAAACTGCCCGGTGTATCCGGAAATGACGGTGATTGAATACCTGGATTTCGCTGCCGGTCTGCACGGTATCGGGGACGAAGAGCGCCCGGAGCGGCTGCGGCAGACCATTACCCGAACCGGGCTTGCGGACAAGGCCGACCAGCCGATCTCCATCCTGTCCCGTGGCTATCGTCAGCGGGTGGGCGTGGCCCAGGCAATTATTCACCAGCCGGAAATCCTGATTCTCGACGAGCCGACCAATGGTCTGGATCCGACCCAGATTCAACATATGCGCGCTCTGATCAACGATCTCTCCAAGCGGACAACCATCATTATTTCAACCCATATTCTTCAGGAGGTCCAGGCTGTCTGTAACAGGGTGATGATTATCCGCAGCGGACAAATGGCCCTGGACGCCCGCCTCGATGAGCTGACCGGCCGGGGCAGACTGCTGGTAACCACCGATGCCGAACCCGACGCTCTTCAAGCCGATCTGACCGGGATTAAGCAGGTGCAGGCCATTGATCGGCTCTCCGGTGAAGATCAGTACATCAACTATGGACTGACTCTGGCGTCGGAAAGCAACCGGTACCAGACCGCGGCCGGCATTGCCGGCGCCATCCTGGCAGGAGGTCATCACCTGTACGAATTATCCAGAGAGCAGCAAAACCTGGAAACACTCTTTGGTGAAATCACAGCTGACGAGAGGAGGATGGCATCATGAACACGCTTATGCGGATTGCCCGCAAGGAATTTAACGGCTTTTTTTCCTCACCGGTGGCCTATATCTTTTTTGCCGCCTTCCTTGGCGTCACTCTGTTTATTTTTTTCTGGCTTGAAACATTTTTTGCCCGCAACATTGCCGACGTCCGGCCGTTGTTCGACTGGATGCCGGCCCTGCTTATTTTCCTGAGTGCTGCCCTGACCATGCGGGCCTGGGCGGAAGAACGCCGGACCGGAACCCTCGAGTTTCTTCTCACCTCTCCGGTTCGGCCGGTCACTCTGGTTCTGGGAAAATTCATCGCCTATCTCGGTCTGGTAGCTGTCGCCCTGCTCCTGACCCTGCCTCTACCCATCACCGTTTCCATCCTGGGACCGCTTGACTGGGGTCCGGTCGGGGCGGGCTATCTGGCTACTTTTTTCCTGGCCGCAGCCTATCTGGCCATTGGGCTTTTCATCTCGGTCCGCTCTGAAAACCAGATCATCAGCCTGATCGGTACGGTTCTGGCCTGTGCCCTTTTGTACCTGCCGGGTTCGGAAACGCTGACCTCGCTGGTCGGCAACCGGGCGGCAGAAATCCTGAGCCTGTTCGGCTCCGGCTCACGGTTTGAGTCCATCACCCGCGGGGTTATCGATCTGCGCGACCTCTACTTTTACTGTTCGGTCTGCATTGTCTTTCTCAGTCTGAACGTGTACGGCCTGGAACGAATCCGCTGGGCCGGCAACCGGGGCAAGGGCAGCCATCGACACTGGAACCTGCTGATTGTCCTGTTGATTGCCAATGCCCTTGCCGCCAACTTCTGGCTGGCACCAATCAATACCCTTCGTTTTGATGTTACCCGGGACAAGCTGTATTCCATTTCTCCCGCCACCAGGCAGTACCTGCGTCAGCTGAAGGAACCGTTGCTTATCCGCGGATATTTTTCCGCCCAGACCCATCCCCTGCTGGCACCGCTGGTCCCTCGACTGCGTGATCTGCTCAAGGAATATCAGGTTGCCGGCGCAGGCAAGGTACGGGTGGAATTTATCGACCCCCTGAAAAATCCGGAACTGGAACAGGAAGCCGGGCAGAAATACGGTATTCGTCCGGTGCCGTTTGAGACCAGTTCCAAATATCAGTCTTCGGTGACCAACTCCTATTTCGACATTCTGGTCAAGTATGGTGACCAGTTTGAAACGCTGGGTTTCCGAGACCTTATCGAGGTGAAGGCCAAAGGGGTTGAGCGCGACCTTGAGGTTGAACTGCGCAACCCGGAATACGACATCACCCGAGCCATAAAAAAGGTACTCTACAGTTACCGGGGCTCAGGCAACCTCTTTGCCGGAATCAAGGGACCGGTCACCATCACCGGCTACCTGTCACCCGATAACCGACTGCCGGAACAGCTGGTCGGACTGAAAAAAGATCTTACCGCCCTGGCGAAAAAACTGAAACAGTCCTCGCAGGGACGGGTGACGCTGAAGATCGTTGATCCGGATCGGGACGGTGGCAAAGTGGCCAGAGAAATCACCAGGGATTACGGGTTCCGCCCCATGGCGCTGAGCCTGCTTGATACCCGAACCTTCTGGTTTTATATCACCATGAAAAACGACAACCGGGTCATCCAGGTTCCCCTGCCCCAGGACTTTTCCGCCGACGGACTGCAGCATGCCGTCAATGCCGCTCTGAAGCGTTTTTCCAGAGGGTTCCTGAAGACCGTGGCCCTGTATACACCGCCATCAACCCCGCCGATGCCGCAATACGGCATCCCGGCCCGGGGCAAGCATTTTGAGCTGCTGCGCCAGGTTATCGGCCAAGACTATACCGTGCTCAATACGGACCTGAAGGATGGCCGGGTTCCCGACGAGGCCGATTTTCTGCTCCTGGCCGCTCCGGAATCCCTGAATAAAAAACAGGTTTTTGCCGTTGACCAGTTCCTGATGCAGGGAGGAACCGTTGCCATCGCAACGGCCCCCTTTGACGTCAGCCTGCAGGGCCAGCTTGCGGCATCAAAACATCAGTCCGGCCTGGAGGACTGGCTGGCCTCCCTGGGACTCACCCTGGATAAAGCCATGATCCTTGACGAACAGAACTCCGCCTTTCCCGTCCCCATGGAACGACAGGTGGGCATGTTCAAGGTCCGGGAAACCAAGTTGATCAACTATCCCTATTTTCTCGACATTCGCCGGTCGGGCATGACCGATGTAGATGGCCTTCTTTCCGGCATTCAACAGTTGACCATGAACTGGGCATCACCCATTGGCGTGGACAAAGAAAAAAACAGCCGGCGCCGGGTGGTTCAGCTGCTCCACAGTTCACCCCGGTCCTGGACTTCTGATTCACTGAAAATTCAACCGGATTTCGAGCGGTTCGGGAACACCGGTTTCAAGGTCGGTGAGCCCCTTGGACCAAAAACAGTCGGGGTCATGGTTGAGGGAAAATTCACCTCCTGGTTTACCGGCAAACCTTCACCGCTGCTGGCTGAGAAAAAGGAAACGTCCGGGGAGCCGAAGGATAAAACGGTCCAAAAAGGTGCAAAAGAAAAAAAAGATGCACTGGTTGTCGGCAGAGTTCTCGAGCACTCCCCGGAATCGGCCAGAATTCTGCTCTTTGCATCCAACACTTTTCTCACCGATACCTCCATCAGTATACTTTCAAGTGTCCTCCGGACCGGTTACGAGGCACCGGTACAGCTGATGTCCAACTGTGTCGACTGGTCGCTGGAAGACCGGGGCCTGCTTGCCATTCGCGGGCGGAGCCAGTTTGCCCGCACTCTGATGCCAATGGAGGAAAAAACCAGAATGTTCTGGGAATATCTGAACTACGGCCTGGCTATGGCCGGACTTTTCCTTATCTGGATCATTCAAACCGGAGTACGAAAACGGTCTCTGGTTCGTTATCGGCAAATCCTTGATAATACGGGGGTGAAGGCATGAAAAAAATACTCTCCCTGCTGGTGATCCTGCTGGTTCTCCAAATCGGCCTGATCGTATTGACCAACAGCAGCAGACAGCAGCTTGGTGCCTATGTGGCCAATGAACCGCTGTTGAACTTTCAACCGGCGGAAATCGATACCATTGATATAACCGGTCCCGACGGGCAGGCCGTTGTCCTGAAAAAGGCGGGCGGAACCTGGAGGATAGCAGACGGATTTGATGCACCTGCAGATGCGTCGGCCGTCGACGATCTGCTACATACACTTGCGGGCCTGAAAAAGGGCTTGCCGGTGGCGACGACCAAAGACGCAGCAGTCCGGTTCAAGGTTGCCGCTGATGCTTTTGAACGCGATATTGTCCTGAAGAAGGGCACGGAAAAAAAAGCGGAGCTCCTGGTCGGAACCTCGCCGATGTTTCGCAAGGTCCATGTCCGTCTGCCGGGAAGTGATGACATTATCAGCGTCACATTTGCGGCCAATGATGCCGGGGTGCAACCGACAGACTGGCTGGACAGGGCAATGCTCACCTTTGACGCCGGGAAGATCACCGATTTGACCATCGGTCCGCTCCACCTGCAGCGGAAAGGGAAAACGCTGGTTCCCGACGATCTGGCCCCGGGTGAAACCGTTAAAGCGGAAGCCGTGACCAGACTGGTGAACAGCCTGGCCGGAATGCGGGTGGAAGCGGTCCTGGGCAACAGCGACAAGCCGGAATACGGACTGGATAAGCCGGAGTTGACCTGCAGTTTCGCCCTTGCCTCCGGCAAAAAACAGACCTGGCGTTTCGGCAAACCGGAAAAGGAGCAGTATCATGTTCTGAAAAGCTCGAACTCGGACCTGTTTTTCAAGGTCGCCGACTCTCAGGTCCAACCCCTGCTTAATGCCGACAGAAACGCACTGATTCAAACCGCTGCAACAACGGGCAGTACAGACAACCCACAGCTGAAGCAGAGGAAAAAACCGGATACCGGAAACTAAAAAACCAACCGGGGGGGCTTAAGCCCCCCCTTTTTATTTAGCGGATCATTTTTGTTTACAAGGAAGTCGTTGTTTGATTCATCCACCTTGCCAGTGGGCCTGGATCCCCGCCTTCGCGGGGATGACGTT
>DRKH01000330.1 GCA_011051825.1 Desulfobulbus sp. | reverse complement strand
AGGCCGAAGATATGGAACAGAAAAAGGTGACGGAAAGTGCAAGGTACAAAAAACTCCTCAGAGAAGCCCTTGCCGGAAAGGAATAAAAAATTTATGGCGCAGCAGGCAATACAAATAACCGTACAGGGCATTGTCCAGGGGGTCGGTTTCCGGCCCTTTGTCTATCGCCTTGCCCGGGAGCTGCAGCTTAGCGGCACTGTTGCCAATACCGGCAACGGTGTCATTCTTGAGCTGCAGGGTAAATCAGAAAACATTGCCGCCTTCTGCAGCAGGTTGCAGAACGACCCGCCGCCTATCAGCCGAATCACCGGTATCACCACCGAAGATATCCCCGTGCAGGAGCAGCGATCGGAATTCATCATCCTCTCAAGTCCGCAGGGGGAACGGCCCAATACCCAGGTCTCCCCGGATATAGCCCTGTGTGCAGACTGTATCCGGGAACTCTTTGACCCCCTGGACCGTCGCTACCGTTATCCCTTTATCAACTGCACCAACTGCGGTCCGAGATTTTCAATTATCAGAACCATTCCCTATGATCGGCCCAACACCTCGATGGATGTTTTCACCCTCTGCCCCCAGTGCAAAAAGGAATATCACGATCCCCTTGACCGCCGCTTTCACGCCCAGCCCAATGCTTGCCCGACCTGCGGGCCAAGCCTGAGCTGGCAGGATAAAGACGGAAAGCCCATAGCTGTCGATGACTGTATCGGCGCCTGCGCCGAGGCTCTGGCCCGGGGCAAGGTGGTAGCCATCAAGGGACTGGGCGGCTTTCATCTGGCCGCTGACGCGACCGCTGTATCGGCGGTTGCGACCCTGCGCAAGCGGAAGCACCGGCACAAAAAGCCCCTGGCGATCATGGTTCGGGATCTTGAACAGGCTCGAAAATATTGCCGGATTTCAGAGCAGGAGGCGGAGCTGCTCTCCTCACATAGAGCGCCCATTGTCCTGCTGAAAAAACAAGAGAATTCGGCCTTGGCGGAAAACCTTGCTCCCGATATCGGCCTGCTCGGCCTGATGCTGCCCTACACTCCGCTGCATCACCTGCTGCTGACAGAGGATAACTGCCCTGCCGCTCTGGTTATGACCAGCGCCAACCTGAGCGGGGAGCCCATCTGTATAGACAATAACGAGGCCCTGACCCGGCTGCACGGCCTGGCCGACTTCTTTCTCCTGCATAACCGGGAGATTGTCACCCGGGTTGATGACTCCGTTGTCCGGGTTATGGCGAAAAAAACGCGGATCATGAGACGGGGCCGTGGATACGTACCCGAGCCCCTGCTGTTGACCCACCAGACAAAAAATGCCCTGGGCTGCGGGGCAGAGATGAAGAACACTTTCTGTATTGTCCGCAACAACGAGGCCTTTATCAGCCAGCATATCGGCGAACTGACCAGTCCCCGGGCTCTTGATTTCTATACCGAAAGCATTTCCCATATACAAAATATCCTGGAAACCGATTTTCAAACCGTGGCCTGCGACCTGCACCCGGATTACCTGAGCACCCGGTTCTGCAGAAAGCAGCCGGCGCCCCGGGTGCGGGTCCAGCATCATCATGCCCACGCAACAACAGTGATGGCCGAACATGGCCTGGATGAACCGGTTCTGGCCGTTCTTTTTGACGGAACCGGCTACAGTGACGACGGAACCGTGTACGGCGGGGAATGGTATCTGGCGGAGCGCAGGGGCTACACCCGGCTGGCCCATCTCTCCCTGCTGCCGCTGCCCGGTGGGGATAAAGCCGTCATGGAACCCTGGCGCACGGCCTTGTCCATGCTCTACCAGGCAAAAGGAGAAGAAGGCGTACACAATCACCTGCCGCAGTCCTTGCTGCATATTGACCACGGCAGGCGTGCGGTTATCGCGCAAATGATTGCTGAAAGAATACACTCTCCACTCACCTCCAGCTGCGGGCGTCTCTTTGACGGAGTTGCCGGGCTGCTCGGTCTGTGCCTGGTCGCCGACTATGAAGGTCAGGCCGCCATGGAGCTGGAACATCTAGCTGAAACAGACGGAGATGCTCAAGGGGCTGGTCGCTACCGACCTATCCTGAAAAATGAAAACGGCATGCTCATTCTTGATTCACGGTCGCTTACCCTGCAGATTCTTGAAGACCTGCAACAGGGCGCAGCCATGAACACAATTGCCTCTGCATTTCACCAGTGGCTGCTGGACGGCTCCATCAACATCTTACTCCGACTCCGGCAGCAGACAGGGCTGAGTAGTGTAGTTCTGGGCGGGGGTGCATTCCAGAATACAATCCTGCTGGAAGGATTACTAACCAGGGGTACTGCCGAGGGTTTTTCTGTTTTCAGCGGTGAGCAGGTTCCTGCCGGTGACGGCGGTATTGCCCTTGGCCAGGTCTACATTGCCGGTATGGCTGAAAAATAATCCTGATTACGTACAAAGCTCAGCTTTTCACAAATCAGGGATAACATCGCTTGTTCATCCGGATTGCAGAACCCGGTAAATTCATCACAAATTCGCTGGGTTCGTAATACCCTTTGGTATTCAGCGATGGTATCCCCTGTATCAGGATGAGGATTGCAGGTAATCAGAAAAATAATTGAACCACCGATCCGTGGTTCTAAAAAAAAAATGAGGAATTAAAAAAATGTGCCTTGCCATCCCCATGCGGGTAAAGGAAATAAAAAATATCTTTGGCGAGCTTGCCGACCCGCAGGTCGCGGTTGTCGATGCCGACGGAATGGAGAAAGAAGTTCGGCTTGACCTGGCCGACCGGATCCCGGAGATTGGAGACTATGTCATTGTCCACGCCGGGTTTGCCATCCATACCTTAACCGAGCAAGAGGCATTAATTAACCTGCAGTTGATGCGGGAAATGGCGGCAGCCCTGCCGCCGGACAGCGAGGAGACGCCATGAAATGCGCCAGTGAATTCCGTGCCAGGGGGATCACCGATGCGTTGCTGCGCGAGCTTGCCGCAACCGTTGACCGGCCGCTCAGGATCATGGAGGTGTGCGGGACCCATACCGTCTCTATTTTCCGCAGCGGACTGCGCTCTCTGGTGCCGGAAAAGCTTGAACTGATCTCCGGGCCGGGCTGCCCGGTCTGCGTCACCCCGGCCGGGCATGTGGACGCCTTTGTTCAGGCTGCCCGGAAAGAAGATGTCATTGTCGCCACCTTTGGTGACCTGATCCGGGTTCCCGGCAGTGACGGTTCTCTGGCAGAGGCCGGATCGGAGGGCGCAACAGTTGAGGTTGTCTACTCGCCCATGGACGCACTTGCTCTGGCCCAAAACAATCCGGAAAAGACCATCTTCTTTCCAGCGGTCGGCTTTGAAACCACGGCCCCGACTATTGCCGCCACCATCCTTGAAGCCAACCGGCTGAAAATAGAAAACTTTTGCATTTTTGCCGGATGCAAAATCATGCCGCCGCCACTCGTTGCCCTGATGTCCGATCCCATGCTCAATGTCGACGGCTTGCTCTGCCCCGGCCATGTCAGCGCAATTATCGGAGCAGATGCCTATAAACCACTGGCTGAAAAATACCACCTACCCTGCGCAGTGGCTGGATTTGAACCGGCGGATATTGTCGCGGGCCTCATCAGCCTGGCCAGACAGGTGGTTGCGGGTCAGGCCCGGGTCGAAAACTGTTATACCCGGGTTGTCAGCGATGAGGGCAACAGCCGGGCCCGGGAACTGATGTATACGGTCTTTACGGAGGAAGATACCCAATGGCGCGGCCTGGGGCTGATTGCCGGCAGCGGTCTCGGGCTCCGCAGGAAATTTGCCCGGTTTGACGCGATCAACAAACTCCAGCTTGACCTGAAACCTGTTCCGGAACCAAAGGGCTGCAGGTGTGGAGAGATTCTGCAGGGGCACCTGCTGCCGCCGGCCTGCCCGCTCTACGGCAGGACCTGCACGCCGAGTCGGCCTATCGGTCCCTGCATGGTTTCCTCGGAAGGAACCTGTGCGGCATATTATCGATTCAGCGGCGATAAACACAGTGTATACTAATTACAGAGAACACAGAGAACACAGAGGACACAGAGAACAAAATACACTCCGGCATGAAGTACTCGTCCTTTTAAAAGATACTTGGTAACTGTTCAGGAGCACCCCACGGAGTCTACGCTCGAAGTCTGCGCTTATCTACCTCTCTGCACGGTCAGGCCTGATTCACATAGGAATCACTATAGTTCACAGGCCTGACTGCACAGATATGGAGCACTCCTGAACAGT
>DRKH01000329.1 GCA_011051825.1 Desulfobulbus sp. | reverse complement strand
TTCAGATAAGGACACAATTTACGCAATACCGCAGCCTGTAACTGTTCAGGAGTGCCTTAGATTTGTTCATTTAAGACTGTGAAGCGTACTTGTGCTACTCGAACTGGCTTAAATGGGCGAAGATGAGGTGCTCCTGAACAGTTACAAAAAACTAAAGGAGTTGGCTCATCTCCACCAACCGGATAAACTCAGCCCGATAGCCTTCATCATCTATCCCCTTTGCATTTTTTGCCAGCGTGAGAACCCGGTCATAATCGAGGTCTCCCCGGAGATCTGAATCCTGCAGCAGCATACCGAATCCGGCAACTGCGGCGGCAAAACGAAAATCATTGCTGGTTGCCGCCAGCTCAATATTTTTTCGCTTGACCGTGGTGGTCAGCAGGTGGGATTTTTGTTGATGCAGGGGCTTGTAGCGCAGTTTGACGGTCATCAGCTCGTTGTTGTATTGAACACCGCTTTTTTTCCGCACCTGTTGATACTTGAGCGGATCGATCCGGGGCAGGTCATCACTCCCGGCCGGGATCAGCTCGTACAGGGCCGTGACCGTATGACCGACCCCGATCTCACCGGCATCTTTTGCGTCATTATTAAAGTCCTCATCGGCCAGCGTCCGGTTTTCATAGCCGATGAGCCGGTAGGCGCCGACCATGGCCGGGTTGAATTCCACCTGGATCTTTACATCACCGGCCAGGGCAAACATGGTTCCGCTCATCTCCTTGACCATGACCTTCTTGGCCTCCAGCAGATTGTCGATATAGGCATAATTGCCATTGCCCTTGTCGGCCAGGATCTCCATGGTATCGTCATGATAGTTTCCCATCCCGAAACCGAGTACGGTCAGGTAGATCCCGGTTTTTCTCTTTTCCTCAATCAGTTTCCGTAGTTCACCGCGGCTGGTGGTGCCGACGTTGAAATCGCCGTCCGAGGCCAGAATGATCCGGTTATTTCCCTTGGGCATGAATACCTGCTCTGCGAGTTTGTAGGCCGTGATTATGCCGCTGGAGGCATGAGTTGCTCCCCCGGCCCCCAACATATCAATGGCCGCCAGGATTTTTTTCTGCTCGGAGCCGGCAGTTGGTTCAAGAAGTACAAAATCCATTCCGGCATAGACCACCATGGAAACCCGGTCGTTTTTGTCCAGCTGTTGAACCAGCATCTTCAGGGACTGTTTCAGAAGGGGGAGCTTGTTTGGGGCCGACATGGAGCCGGAGACGTCGATCAGAAACACCAGGTTGGATGGCGGCAGGTCTTTTTTGTTTATATCTCTTGCCTTGAGGCCGATCCGAACCAGTTCATGCTCTCCATTCCAGGGGCAGGGCCCAAGCTCGGTGGTCACGGAAAATGGATTGTTGGTATCCGGCTGGGGATAATTATAGGAAAAGTAGTTGATCATCTCCTCAATGCGGACAGCGCCGACAGGGGGCAGGGTGCCCTGGCCGATAAAACGACGAATATTGGAGTAGGAAGCCGTGTCCACGTCTATGGAAAAGGTCGATAACGGGTTATTACCGGTGCTTATAAAGCCATTTTCAGAAACGGCATTATAGGATTCCCTGTTCCAGGGAGGCGGCGGGGCAATAAAGAGGGAATGGTCCTCCATCATGACCCTTCCTGCAAGGGCCATGGGCTGGGGAGAGGTCATTTCATTTCTCGGCCGGGAAGGCATTTTTTGTATTTCCAAAGCAGTTTCCGGTCGTGTTTTCACTGCCGGGAAAATGGGCGGGGATTCCTCAACCTGTGTTGCAGCAGTGGAGGGTGCCGTTGTGGTGGATTGAGCGTTTTCTGTATTTTCTGTATTTTCTGTATTTTTTATATTTTCTGTATTTTTTCTATCTACCGTTTCCCGGGATGTTGAGCATCCGGCAAGGGTAAGTACGAGGACAAAAACAAAAAACGCCATCTGTCTGTTCAGTTTCATTTGGATTCTCCCTGGTTGTTTTTTTCAGGTTTTGGTTTGCCGTTGTTGCCTGTTATTTATGTTGACGGTCAGGAGAAGAAGAGTTGTCGCAATTTTATTTAAAAATAGAGCCTTTCGAGTTTCGAGTTCCGGGTTTCGGGTTCCGAGTTTAAAGCTACCGCCCGGAGTTTTGGCTCCGCTTATCTGCGGCGCGGTTAAAACTGCCGCACCTTTCTGTCTCCTGTCTCCTGTCTCCTGTTTTCATTGTTTGTTGTGGTTGTGACCTGAAAAAAATGGCCCGGCAATGCTGGTTTTTCTGTTTTTTTTAATGGGGAGCAGATACCCTGAAGATAACGAAAGTTATTCCGATATGCCTTTTAAGTGGAGAGCTGTTGCAGGATTTGAAACAGAAAATAACGGCCCACTGGCCGCTGATCAACCGGTTGGCCAGGCGAAGATTCAACGAGTCCCTGGCGGAAGAGGCTGCCCTCTATGTATTGAATCAGCTCCAGGTAAACGACTGCAAGCGGGTCCGATCCTTTTCCGGGCGGGCCGGATTCCCAACCTTTCTCTCCTCGTTAACGATCAGATTGCTTGAAGACTTTTCAAGAAAGCGGTTTGGCAGGGTTCGGCCGCCTCAGTGGATATCCGCCTTGGGCGGGATATGGGTGATGATTTTTGAGCTGCTCTGCCTGCAACGGCTCAGTGTCGGGGATGCCGTGGAAACCATGCTCCATCGAATGCAAGACAGGGCGCAGGTGGAACAGGCTGCCTGGACAATCCTTGAGCGGGT
>DRKH01000328.1 GCA_011051825.1 Desulfobulbus sp. | reverse complement strand
GGAGCACCCCATCTCTGCACGGTCAGGCCTGATTCACATAGGAATCACTATAGTTCACAGGCCTGACTGCACAGATATGGAGCACTCCTGAACAGTTACAGGTGGTGGTTGGGCTAGTTCTCTGCCCCTACCTGAATAGTTACAAAATGAAAAACATAAAAATTTAACATCTATCCCGGCAAATCGGGACAACGAATGATGAAAGGTTTTCACCAGGCTTTCTCTAGTAGTCACCGCCACAGGCGGGAAACTTCAACCCTGAAACCCTGGCATCCGAAACCTGAAATCTTTCTTATACAACCGGAGTAAAGAAAACAATGGATGCACTTGGAACGCTTTCGCGTACACATAACTGTAACGAACTCGGCACCGACCAACTCGACCAGGAAGTCGTGCTCATGGGCTGGGTTCTTCGCCGCCGCGACCATGGCGGCGTAATTTTCATCGACCTGCGCGATCGCTGGGGTATCACCCAGATTGTTTTTAACCCTGAAATCAATCCGGAAGAACATAAAAAAGCGCATCAACTGCGCAGTGAATGGGTACTGGCAATTCGAGGCCGGGTTGAGGCACGCCCCGGCGATATGGCCAACCCCAAGCTGAAAACCGGAGCCATCGAAGTCCTGGTCAATGAGCTGCGGATCCTCAACACCAGTGAAACCCCGCCGTTCCCGCTGGATGAGGACACGGAGATCTCGGACAATCTGCGCCTGCAATATCGCTACATGGACCTGCGGCGCCCGGAAATGGCCGACAAACTCATCATGCGCCATAAGGCGACCATGGCGGTCCGCAACTTCTTAAACGAAAATAATTTCCTGGAAATCGAGACCCCGGTGCTGACCCGTTCAACACCGGAGGGGGCCAGGGATTATCTGGTACCCAGCCGGGTCAATGCCGGTCGTTTCTATGCCCTGCCCCAGTCACCCCAGCTCTTCAAACAGATGCTGATGATGTCGGGGATGGACAGGTATTTTCAAATTGTCCGCTGTTTCCGGGACGAAGACCTCCGTGCCGACCGGCAGCCGGAATTCACCCAGATCGACATGGAGCTCAGCTTTGTCCATGAGGAAGAGATCATCAGCATCACCGAGGGAATGATCAAGAACCTGTTTACCGCCACCCGCGGGATCGAACTTGCCCCGCCCTTTAAGCGAATGACCTATGATGAGTCCATGCGCAGGTTCGGCACCGATCGTCCGGACACCCGTTTCGGCCTTGAGCTGATCGACCTGACCGAAGACCTGCGAGGCTGCGGGTTCAAGGTGTTCAACTCGATCATTGAAAAAGGCGGGGTCGTCAAGGCGATCAACGCCAAAGGGTGCGCAAACTTCTCGCGCAAGGATCTCGACAACCTGACCGAATACGCCGGCCGGTTCGGAGCCCGCGGCATGGCCTGGATCAAAATCAAGGAAGACGAGTGGCAGTCACCGATCACAAAGTTTTTCAATGCAGATGAAATTGCGGCCATGGGCAAGACCCTTGACGCCCGGCCCGGCGACCTGATCCTCTTTGGGGCCGACAATCTCAACATTGTTCAGCAGGTTCTGGCTGAACTTCGCCTTGAGCTGGCCAGACGCCTGCAACTGGTAGATAAAAACGTTTTTAACTTTATCTGGGTTACCGATTTTCCCCTGCTGGAATATGACCACGAGCAGAAGCGCCACACCGCTGTCCACCACCCCTTCACTGCTCCCCATGAGGACCAGGTCGAGCTGCTGGAAACAGATCCCGGCAAGGTGAAAAGCCGGGCCTATGATCTGGTGTTAAACGGCAACGAGATCGGTGGAGGATCCATCCGTATCCACCGGAAAGACATGCAGGAAAAGGTCTTTGCCGCCCTGGGCATCGACCGGGAAGAGGCGGAAGAAAAATTCGGTTTTCTCCTGCGGGCGCTGGAACTTGGCGCGCCGCCCCATGGCGGTATTGCCTTTGGCGTGGACCGGCTGATGATGATCCTGACCGGCTCCGACTCCATCCGTGACGTCATTGCCTTTCCCAAGACCCAGAAGGCGACCTGTCCGCTCACCGAGGCACCGGCACCGGTCTCCAGAAAACAGTTAACCGAGCTTTCACTGCGGCCCGACTGGAAGGAGAAATAACGCGGCTCAAGCCGTTCAAACGTTCAAGCGGGAACACCGTTTGAACGTTTGAGCGTTTGAACGTTTCTTAATCGACCACTGTAAACCCCTTGGCGGCAACCGCTGCCTTGATATCCTCCATGGCGGCCTCGCCGTCAAAGCTCACCTCGCCCTTTTCCAGGTCAACGCTTACGTTGCTGATCCCGGCAAGTTCTTCCAGGGCCTTTTTTGTATTGCCCACACAGTGCTGACATTTCATACCTTCGACTTTAATTGTTGTCATAATAATTCCAGGTTTCAGGTTTCAGATTTCGGGATAAAGCGTCCCGCAGTTAATGTAACCGCTCACCTATGGCTTAAATTTCAAACAAACTCAGGCCTGTAAGGGTTTACCAGTGCCCCAGATTCGTTCAAGCAGGCTTGTGAATCTATAGCCCGCCTATGTGAACAAGCCTGATCGGACGAAGATGGGGTGCTGGTGAACCCTTACCAGTTAATAACGGATTTTTTCGATAAGAGCAGTGGTTGAACACTGGTGCTCAAAAACCACCCGTTCAACCCGGCCGCCTGCGGCCTTGACCTCAACGGCACCGGCGATCTCATCCTCGGCCCAGTCTGCCCCCTTGACCAGCACATCAGGCAGAAGAGCGGTAATCAGGTCTCGGGGCGTATCCTCATTAAAGATTGTAACAAAATCCACACAACCCAGAGCGGCAAGGACCCGGGCCCGGTCCTGTTCACTGTTCACCGGCCGGCTGTCGCCCTTGAGCCTCCGGACCGAGGCGTCGGAGTTCAGTCCGATAATCAGCAGATCGGCGGTGCGACGGGCATGTTCAAGATAGCTGACATGACCGCTGTGCAGAAGATCAAAACAGCCGTTGGTAAAGGCCACCCGTCCCCCCAGGCTGCGGATCCGTTTTATTTTTACCAGCAGTTCACTCAGAGCGCAGATCTTATCCCTGTCATGGCCCGGCCATGGACGTTCGGCAACAGTACAGAACCGACTGCGCAGGGTCTCGACAGCTCCGTGCGGCAGCGCACAGGATACAACTTCCTCCTCTTGCCCACCCTCGGCAAGTATATGACCATCCGGGCCGACAACCATGGAATGACCGCCGAATTCGATTTCTCCGCCCGGGCCGCAACTGTTACAGCCAACCACAAAGGCCTGATTTTCAACCGCCCGGGCCTGCAGCAGAATACGCCAGTGGTCAAGCCTGCTCTTGGGCCATTGGGCTGAGACCAGAAGAAGCTGTGCCCCGGCAAAGGTATGGCCTGCCGCAAGCTCAGGAAAACGCAGATCGTAACAGACCAGTGGCCCGACCGCGCCATGCGCTGTTGTAATCGGCACCGGTCGGTCACCGGCGGCAAAGAAGCGGTCCTCATGCCAGAACCCGAACAGATGCTGTTTACGGTATTTTCCAACCACACCGTTTGCATCAACTATAAAAAACGTGTTCCAGGGCTTTTTTTCTTTCCCCTTCCCTTCCGGCAACTCAAGCAGTGAACCGCCGATCACCAGCCCGGATGCGGCCGCCAGTTGCCGCAGCTCCTCCAGCAGGGCCGGAGTCCGCCCTGCCAGCTCAACACAGCGGGGATAATCAAAACCGGTTGCCCATAACTCAGGCAGCACTACCAGGCAACCGGCAGCGGCCCCGCTTTGAACAAGCAAAGCCCGGGCCCGGGCCAGATTATCCGTTAACGCACCGGGTTTGACATTCAGCTGCAGGGCGATAACCCGAGAAAAAGAAGCACCGCTCAAGATTTCAGCTCCTTAAGAGCCAGAGCGGCCATCTCGCCTACCGTGAGCGCAAGAAACCGTCCCTCTTTATAGAGGGAGAGTGGTGCGGAATCCTCTGTCAGCGCCAGGATTCGTTCACCCACGGTATTAATTGCCAATTTCCCGCAAAGCCGTGCTGCCAGACCACGCACCACGGCATCGGCAGAGCTCAGGTACGGCGGAATATCGGCCTGCAACCCTTTTTCCAGCAAGAGAGCCTTGCGGGCATCACAGAGCCGGTCGAGCCCCCACAGCAAACCCTGCTGCAGGGTTTCATGTTCGAGAAAATTTCCGTCCTGCTCCAGCTCCGGACCATCCGGCCGGGTATAGGAGATCAGCATATGGATATACTCCCCGGCCAGGCCGGCATGGCGGTGCATGATTTCGGCCATGGATTCAGGAGCGCCCCAGCCGATACCGCCGGACTCGTCGTTGAGGCTCCAGAGCAGGCGCCGCATCATGATCCGGGCCTCCTCCATCTCTTCATCGGCCAGTCGGGCGACCATCACCCCCATACCGCTGATCCCGTGCCAGCG
The DNA here is from genome assembly GCA_011051825.1 of Desulfobulbus sp. Classification (GTDB taxonomy): domain Bacteria; phylum Desulfobacterota; class Desulfobulbia; order Desulfobulbales; family Desulfobulbaceae; genus DRLX01. The sequence continues at coordinate 2,948 of DRKH01000328.1, read as the reverse complement.
CAAGCGGTCATCAACCTGACAGATGGCGGAAAACAGCGCATTCACAGTCTCCTTGACCGGCAGCCGGCGGAGTTCCGCCAGCACCTGACCGAGATCCGGCTGCTGCAGAATGGCAAAGACCTGCTTTTTTAAACGACGGGTTCCCATATCTTTTGTATTGTTCAGAGTAATCGGACAATCGATTGCAACACTTTTATTTTTCGTTCGAGCCGGGACTCAACTCTCCGTTCAGCCATGCTTTTTATTCGGGTTGCGGCAGGGTAAAAACCCGCTTGCTCATTTCCGCATCCAGCAGAAACAGTCCCGAAGAATTATCTTTGATGAGTTTTAATTTATCAACAATCTCGCCGACGCTGGCCTCTTCTTCGACCTGTTCGGTGACAAACCATTGCAGAAAAATATTGGTGGCATGATCCTTCTCACGGATGGCCAGATCAACCAGATCATTAATAAGTTCGGTTACCATCTGCTCATGACGCAGAATGTGTTCAAAGGCCACCAGCGGACTCTTCCAGCTGGTTTCCGGCTTATTAATCGTATCCAGGGTTACCCGGCCGCCACGCTCATTGACAAAATCGTAAAATTTCATACTGTGCATAAGCTCTTCCTGAACCTGCCCCCGCATCCAGGCCGCAAATCCGGACAGGCTGATGGACTGAAAATACGATTCCATGGACAGATACAGATACGACGAGTACATCTCGGCATTGATTTGCTCGTTGAGCGCTTTGAGCATTTTCTTTTTCAACATACCTCACTCCTCTTGGGTAAAATGAACAACCAGAAAAATACAAATATGGAAGGTATTATAATCACCGTCTCTATATTTTCCATACCGTCCTGGAAAAATGTTGTTTTTTCTCCATAAACCTGCTTTCATTTCGGCACATGATGGAATTCTCTACTCGATTTTGATTTCGCTTCACAGGTTTATTTCTATGCAGAAAACAATTCTCATCACAGGGGCCACATCCGGTTTCGGCCTTGCCTGCGCCAAACGTTTCGCCCTGGAGGGGTGGCGACTGATCCTTACCGGAAGACGATCTGAACGGCTGCAGGATTTCTGCGCACAACATCCGGCTGCGGCTGTCCATTGGGCTGCCCTTGATGTCCGTGATCGTGGTGAGGTGGAACGGTTTATCAGCGAGCTGCCCGAAACTTTCGCGGAGATTGATGTCCTGGTCAACAATGCCGGTCTTGCCCTTGGCATAACGGGCGCCCAGGAGGCCGATCTGGACGACTGGGAAACCATGGTCGATACCAATATCAAAGGGTTGCTGTACCTGACCCGGACAGTTCTGCCCGGCATGGTCAAGCGCAATCGCGGCCACATCATCAACCTGGGCTCCGTGGCCGGGACCTACCCTTACCCCGGCGGCAACGTGTACGGCGGGACCAAGGCCTTTGTCAAGCAGTTCTCAAAAAACCTGCTCACCGACCTGGTGGCAACCAAGGTCAGGGTAAGCAACATTGAACCCGGCCTTGCCGAGAGTGAATTCTCGGTGGTCCGTTTTCACGGGGACCGGGAAAAGGCGGATCAGGTCTACAAGGGCACCCAGCCCATTACCCCGGATGATATCGCCGAGATTATCCACTGGGTGACCAGCGTGCCGCCGCATGTCAACATCAATACCGTCGAAGTCATGCCGGTCTGCCAGAGCTGTGCCCCCTTTGCCGTTCACCGAGAAAAAGCATGAGCCTCCTGTGCGTCTCTTCCACCTGCTGAAATAAGGAAACACAACAATGCGACGTGCTGTTATTACAGGAATGGGGCTGATCTCTCCGCTGGGCAACACCCTGCCGGACACACTGCAGGCACTGCAGGAAGGGCAATCCGGAATCCGCTTTCAACCGGCATACCGGGATCTTGGCCTGCGTTCACAGGTCGGTGCCTTTACCGACATTATCCCCAAAGAACATATCGACAAAAAGATCCTGCGCTTCATGGGCAATGCTGCGGCCTATGCCTACCTTGCCATGAACCGGGCCATCGAGGATGCCGGACTTTCAGGGGACCAGGTTTCCCATCCGCGTACCGGCCTGATCATCGGTTCCGGCGGCACATCAGCGGAAAACGTGGTACTGACCGGTGATGTCATGCGCGAAAAAGGGTTGAAACGACTCAGCCCTTTCATGGTTCCAAGGACCATGTCAAGCACCGTCTCCGCCTGCCTGACCGCCCCCTTTCACATCAAAGGCACCTGTTATTCCATCTCTTCCGCCTGCGCCACCGGATCCCACTGTATTGGCGCGGCCATGGAACAGATACAGCTGGGCAAACAGGACATCGTCTTTGCCGGTGGGGCTGATGAAGAACACTGGACCCAGACCTCGATGTTTGACGCCATGGGCGCCCTGTCAACCAGATTCAACGAACAGCCGGAAAGGGCATCCAGGCCGTATGACACCCGCCGGGACGGATTCGTGGTCGCCAACGGCGCAGGGCTGGTCGTGGTTGAAGAACTGACCCATGCGCAGCAAAGAGGGGCAAGAATCTATGGCGAGCTGATCGGCTACGGCGCCACCGCCGACGGCTATGAGATGGTGGCGCCATCCGGAGAAGGGGCCGAACGCTGCATCGCCCTGGCCCTGGAAAATGTCGACTGTCCCATTGATTACATCAATGCCCACGGCACCTCCACGCCCATCGGTGATCTGGTTGAGCTCAGGGCAATCCGCAGGATCTTCGGCAATGATATCCCGCCGATCAGCTCGACAAAATCGCTTTCCGGCCATTCTCTAGGCGCAGCCGGGGTCCATGAGGCTATTTATACGCTGCTCATGCTGAACAATAACTTCATTGCCGGTACGGCCAACATTGAAGATCTCGATCCTGAAGCGGCCGACATGCATATTGTCCGGGAAGCCACGGCGACGAATCTACAGACAGCCATGTCCAACAGTTACGGTTTCGGCGGCACCAACGCCTGCCTGATCTTTCAAAGGAT
>DRKH01000327.1 GCA_011051825.1 Desulfobulbus sp. | reverse complement strand
CTACGTGATGCAACCAGCTGATATGTTACGGTATTCGTCTTAGCTTGACGGCTATGGTATATACTCCATATCCAACTCAAACTGGCCTGTGCCTATTCCAGCTGTTGATGGCCCATGACCAGTTCAAAAAAAGAGCCTCTTTTTGCCAGCAGCTCGGCAAAGGTTCCTTCCTCCAGTAATACCCCGTTTTTCAGGAGAATAATCCGGTCATACAGTGCGGCGTTTTCCAGCCGGTGAATGACCGCAACCACTGTTTTTCCTTCCTGTTGTTTGGTTTCAAGAACGTCCTGGATTCGGCGCTGAGAAATATTATCCAGGCTGGCCGTTGCCTCATCAAGGAAAATAATCGGGGTGTCTCGGAGAAATGCCCTGGCAATGGCCAGCTTCTGTTTCTGCCCCCCGGAAAGTCGGTCACCCTGACTGCCCACATGAAAATTCAAGCCGACGTCAAGGACATCGTCAAGCACGTCTTTGGCAAGCAGGCTGTAGAGCAGGTTGGATAATTCTTCACCAATCGGCTCTCTGGATTTCATCACGCCAAAGAGTAGATTTTCAAGCAGAGATCGGCTGTACAGGTACTGGTTGGGACAAAAGGGCATAAAGGGGCTGGAGATATCCTCCTTGTCGCATTGCAGGCAGGGGGTATCTACGCCGTCCACGCTGCAGGAGGATATTTTCACCCGGACCATGGTTCTCAGAAACAGCCGTCTGGCTTTGACAACCTTACGGGCAAAGTCGGAATCAATTTCGGCAACATGATGAAACCCCGGGATAAACCTGAAGGCAAGTTGGTAGAACAGGTCACGGTGGGCGGCTTTTGCAGGTGTCGGCGTATCCATTTCGTTGAGTATCTGCGCAAACTGCCCAAACTCCTCGGGCCGCATCGGAGTATAGCGAAAGAAAAATGGATCATCTGCGCACTCTTCCAATAGATCTACTGTTCGGCTGGCAATGGTATAGCCAAGCTGCAGAAGTGGTTTTTTCAGGCCGGTTTCAGTCAGCAGTTTCATGAACGGCTCTGACCCGGTCAGTCGGGTGATGTCAAATTTTCCGGTCGGACAGTCGCCAAAAATAAGGTTATCCCGAATGGAAGAGTATCGAAGAAAGCTGTTTAAATCGTAAAACTCGACGACATCGGCAAACCGCTGGTGGAGATCCTCCAGTATGTTCTTGCGAATAGCCAGCAGTTTATCTTTAAAGGGGGCACAGCATTCCCTGGTTAAAACGGCCTGGAAGCCAAATCTGATCACATCTTCTTCCAGGCCGGTATCATAGATCGCTTTCAGCTGTTCATTTAAGCCGGGTATGTTTTTTGTCTGTTCTCCGCCCAGGGCCCGTACGCCGTAAAGCAGGTTGTCGCGAATGGTTCCGGTAAAGATAAACGGGTGTTGAGATATCATGGTGATGTTATGGCTGACATCAGCCTTGCTCAGCTCTTGAAGGGGATATTTGTCATAACTGATTGTTCCCGATGTCAGTGTATAGAGCTGATCCAGGCAAAGAATGAGGGTGGATTTCCCGGAACCTGAGAAGCCGACAATGGCAACCTGTTCACCGGCTTTGATTGACGTGGTTATACTGTTGAGTAACCTGACCGCAGGACTTATGGCAAATGTGGCATTTTTAATGGTGATGTCGCCGCTGAAGTCGACAACAGCTCGACCTTCTGGAAGCCGGGGGTACTCCGGCTGGATATCAAAAAGGTTCATGATCTGGCGGTAACGAACCTGAGCATCCTGAAATCCTTGATAAAATTCAAGGAGTTCCTTCCATGGGTCATACACTTTTTCATGGGCTGAGAGAAAGGCCACCAGGGCGCCAAGGGTAAAGTTGCCGTCAATTGCCATATATCCCCCGACCAGAAACAGGAGAAAAGGGCCAAGCGACTGGAAGAGATTGTTGGAAAATTTTATTCCGTATTTGACGATGAAAAGGTGTTTGAGAAGGGAATACAGGGCAAGAATATGGGTTCGAATTCTTTGCTCTTCCAGGTTGAAACTTGAGTGAGAATGGATCTCATGGATGCCGCTGATGGCCTCGTTGACGACATTGGCCATGGAGCGAACGGTCTTTATACGTTTTTTATTCAGGCGGTTATAGCGTTTCTGCAGCAGTGGTATCAATATGATTTCAAATGGATAGATCGCCAGCGTCAGCAGGGCAAGCAGGGGGCTGAGCATGAACATGTATCCGAGAAAAACGATAAAGGTGAGGACACTGGTCACCGGGATAGCCAGGGCGCCGCCCAGAAAAAAACCAATGGCATTGAGTTCGGCGGTCATCGCCGAAATGACGGTTCCCGGTTGCATGCCCCGGTAGAATTGCAGGGGCAGCTGAAGGATATGACGGTAGAGCTCGGTTCGGAGTTCAATCAGAATTTTCTGGCCAATGACCATCTGCAGGGTATTGATGGCATATTTTGTTATGGCGGCAAAAAAGACGGCACCAACATAGAATCCGCAGTAAAGAAACAGGAGGTGGATATTTTTAAGGTGAATGGCCCTGTTGACGATCCGTTTCTGCATTTCCAGGGGCACGACCCTGAAAAAGAGGCTGGCGAGGATGATGCCCAGCAGGAGGAGTTGCAGGCCGCGAAAGCGGTGGATGATCCAGTAGTATAGCGAACGTTGGGTAATGCGCATAGGATTCCCTCACTTTGAATACGGCACCACACTATTCATATCTGAATAGATAAAATTCTCAGCCATTGACATGTTGCAAGGGCGTAACCGTTCACCGGGATGTCATGCCCCTGGCATTACATCCAAAGTAACTATTCAGGTAGGGGCAGAGAACTAGCCCTATCACCACCTGTAACTGTTCAGGAGTGCTCCATATCTGTGCAGTCAGGCCTGTGAACTATAGTGATTCCTATGTGAATCAGGCCTGACCGTGCAGAGATGGGGTGCTGGTGAACGTTTACGCAAGGGCTACCCCGAACCGACGGACAATGTCAAGGAACGGGAAGACGCATCGTCATGAAATTATATGATCGGTTCCTGCGCTGTTGTCCTCCCGGATTGATGAAAAAGCTGAGTTTTGTATGAAATCGGGTCATTCTAAACCATCGGCCCGCGATTTACGCGACAAATTGAACAAGAATCGAAGACAGGTCCTCTACTTGCGCACCCGACTTCTGCAGGTGCGCAAGACAGATTGGGCACATGGCAACGATCGGTCGCCCGGTGGCCTGGAGTTCCGCCACCCTGCGTCTGCCCACCTCTTCTGCCAGTCTGGGTGAAATGGATTCGGCAGGTCCTCCACAGCAGGTGGTAAAGGCCCCTGAAGTATTGATCGGCTCACAGTGGACGCCCAGGCCGGAGAGAAGATCGTGCGGTACATCGGCCAGCGCAAGGTAACGCCCGTAAAAACAGGGGTCGTGCAGGGTAACTTCCGAGGAAACGTCTCCACTGTGCAGGCTGGTCAGTTCAAAATAGGTCTGGACCTCAAAAGAGATTCCAGTGTATTTCGGATACAAAACTTTAAGGGCATAGGTTGTATGAGGATCAACGGTAATCAGTTTACGGATGCCGGCAGCCTGCAGTTTTTCTGCCACATATCGGGCATGTTCGACAAAATTCTCCTGGTCACCCATGTCATAAAGCAACACGCCACTGTATTCATCCAGCTCAGGGTGATAGCCAAAAGAGACACCGGATGATTGGAGTATCTTTACAATATTACAGAGAATAGTATTGAATTCGCTTCTGTCATCCCTGGAGGAAATACCCTTCAGCCCCAGGTTGACCAGTGGTTTGGGAATAAACTTTCCATAGCGAAGATAGTCGGCTGCAGGAGTGTCTTCATACTTCTCAAGATACCTGGTTGCCGCCTTGATATAGGGGACAAGTTGATACATGAGTCCGGTAAACAGCAGCGTTTCCCCGTCCTGATTCACAGGGCTGTCTTTCCACCAGCTGTTGAGGCCGGCTTTGTTCAGGCCAAAAGGGTTCCGGGTCTTGCGGACATTATCTGCCAGCAGTTCCATAATGGTTCGGGGGGTAAACATTTTATGAGTTCCTCCAGGTGGCGACTGTAAGACGTTTCAAGCTGAGAATAACTTCACCGGGGTCCGCCTCGCGGGGGCAGGTCTGCGTGCAGAGTCCGCAGTGCAGGCATTTCCACAGCTCATCCGCATGCTCAAGGATCCGATCCCGTGCACCGATCTGGATGTAGCGGATCAGTCTGCGGGGAAAGCTTTCCGAAATAAGCGGACAGACTGCCACACAGGTTCCGCAGTTAAAGCAGATCAGCGCTGTGTCATCGCCGTATTTTTTTAATTCCTCGGCAAAATCAGGAGTAATTTTTGTCATGTACTCGCTCCATGGAGACAATGTATGGGTGCAATACAATTAATGTGTTTGCTGATAAACCAGCATGGCTGGACCAGGATTTTCAGGCCCCAGCCACAGCGAACCATGAAAATGTTTTCTTTATGGAACACTCATTTACCCGCAGAGCGGGGGGCAACCTTGTTTTGAAACCAAAGATTAATCTGTTACACCGCAGAGCGGTGTAACAAGAATACTCTCGCAGCACCGCTCTGCGGTGCTGCGTTGCATCCAGGCGCTCCGGGCCGATTTTCGGATAAACGTCCATGCCTTGCCGGCACAACAAACTATGAAAATCAACAGGTTACTATAAAAACATGCGTTACTTGATTTTCAGATAAACCAGCATGGCTGGACCAAACTTTCAGTCACAGCCGCAACCAACCATGAAAATAGCCTGAAAAGTTCCATCTTCGAGGGGTATTTTCAGATAAATGAGGATGTATCAACAGGCTCATCTATGCGGTGGCGTCTTCCGTTTCCCTGGCCACCAGTTTATAGGAAAAATAACAGCCGTTTTTTTCTTCTTCCACGACCTCTCCATACTGTTTCAGGGTCGCCAGATACCAGATTACCTGAGTAACGTCCAGTCCTGTTGCTCGAGCAATTTCAGGAGCTGTGGCACTCCCGCCTCCCATTTGTTTTCGCAGGGTTTGCAGATCCTTTTTCCTGGCTTTGACCATGGATGCGGTCCGTTGAATGGCATGTTTTCGTTCCTCGCGCAACCGCTTCATCGCTTCCTTCCTTTCCTGTTTTATCTGGTCGTTGTCACTCATCGCCCTGTGTCTCTGTAGAAGATGTGCTGTTGAAAAAAGACTTCCGCCTGTTTGGTAAATGCTGCCGGTTTACGGGGGGCTGCCCTGCAGCTGTCCACCCCGGCCATTGGATTGTGCTCTAAATATCAATCAGTTCATCGGCAACGATCATATCAACCATGGCCTCGTACTGTTTCAGACTCCAGCCCTTGAGATCAATGGCCCCGGTCGGGCACACTGCCACGCAGGCACCACAGCCAAGGCAGAGCGCGGGAACAACTTCGGCCTTTTTCCTCGTCCCTTTTTCGTCCTTGACTTCAATTATCTCAAGTGCTCCGTCGGCAAGGCAGGCATCCACACAGGCACCGGTTCCCAGACAGAGGTCCTGGTCAACGGCGGCCACATAAGGATCAAGTTCCAGGTAGCCCTTTGATAAGAGTGAGGCGGTTTTAACGGCGGCCGCGGCCGCGCCATTGCAGGCTTCACTGATGTTCATTGGGGCCTGAGCGGTTCCTGCCAGAAAAACACCGGCAACCGACATCTCGACCGGGGCAAGCTTGGGATGGACTTCCTGCAGAAATTTGTCCGTGCCCACAGGAAGTTTCATCATGGAGACCAGATCGGAAATATTACCTG